>CBESNX010000169.1:0-4106 GCA_965531025.1 uncultured bacterium | reverse complement strand
GCCGACCTTGCGGCCCTTGAGATCGGCGACCGAATGGATCGGGCCGCCGTCGAGCACGAGCAGGGTGTTGAGCGGGGTCGCCACCAGGGTGCCGACGCGCGTGAGCGGCAGGCCCTCGGCGGCGAGCAGGTGGAGCTGGGGCTGGTAGGAGACGGCGAGCGCGGCCTGGCCGGCGGCGACCAGCTTGGGCGGGGCGCTGGGGTCGGTCGGCTCGATCAGGGTCACCTCCAGGCCCTCCTGCGCGAAGTAGCCCTGCTCGAGCGCCACGATCAGCGGGCCGTGGTCGGGGTTGATGAACCAGTCGAGCAGGATGGTGAGGGGCTCGGCGCGCGCCGGCAGGGTGCCAAGCGCGAGCGTGAAACCGAGGAGCAGCGCGGCCAGCGCGCGGCGGATGAGCGGGGCAGTGAACATGGACGGACCTCCTTCGTGGTCGTGCACTCGAGGAGATCCGGGGGAAGACAGCGGGGCGGCGGCCGAGGCCCATGGAGGCCCGCGGCCGGGTTCCGTTCCTTGCGCCGGCATTACCCGGATCAGGTTCGAAGGGTCGCCGCCCTGGCCCTGTTGGGGCGCGGGCGGTCTCTCAGCACGAGGCTCCCCTCGGAACGGTGGCGATGATGGAGAGCGGCGGAGATGGAGTCAAGCTGGAGGACGTCCGCGGTCGTGGGGCGGTTGGAAACTTGGCGTGCTGAAAGTAAGAAGCGGACTCCCTTATCGGCCAATCGTCCGCAAGCGGTCATGGCTCAGGTGCGGCCATTGAGTCCGGGTGTCGCCATGAGTTGCCATGTGACCGGCCTGGCATGCCCCCCTCCAATGTTGGCTCGGTTTGCCGCCATGACCGCCTGCCGCGGGCCCCGATTGCCCGTTTCCGGCGGTTTCCGCGAGTCCACGCGCGCACCCTTTCGGTTGCACCGTCGAGCCCGATCCGGTTAGGCTTGTCGGTCCGCGCATCCGGCGATCCGGGACGCCGGAAATCCTCGGCGACGGGGGGAAACATGATCAGAACCGCTGGCCTCGCCTTCCTATTCCTGGCCGCCTCGACACAAATCACCCAGGCGGATTTCTCGGAGAACATTCGGCGGTGTCACTCCGATGACATCCATCCCGACATCCAAATCGCCGCCTGTACCCGGAACATTCAGTCGGGGCGGTTCATCGGCCGAAATCTCGCCGTCGCCTTCACGAACCGGGGCCTCGCCTACAAGAGGAAAGGCCAGTGGGACAGGGCCATCGCCGATTACAGCGAGGCCATCCGCCTGAAGTCCGAAGATGCCCAGGTCTTCAACAACCGGGGCAATGCTTTTTATTACAACGGCCAATTGAATCGGGCCATCAAAGACTACGATGACGCCATCCGCTTGCAACCCGATCTTGCCGTGGCCTTCAGCAACCGGGGCAATGTCTACAGAAAGCAAGGCCGATTCGACCGGGCCATCAAGGATTACGACAAGGCCATCCACTTTAAGCCCGACGATGCCCAGGTCTTTGCCGACCGGGGACTCGCCTACGAAAAGAAAGGCGAACCAAGTCGAGCCATTCGGGACTTCAAAAAGGCCTATGACCTGGGCTTTCGGCATCCGCTGCTGTTAAAGAAACTTCGCGAGTCCGGCGTACCTCTGTGAAGGCGGCGAACCCAATCTCCCGAGACCGGGGCCGTGGCCTCAGGCGCGCTCGATCTGGTAGCCGACCCGGGGGAAGTGGACCGAGACCCGGCCGACCCGTTCGTCCTCGCGGTCGAGCACCACGGTCTGGGGGTCGAGGAAGCGCAAAGTCCCCGTGACCGCCGGCACGCCGTCCATGCCCTCGGGCCGGACCTGGACCGTATCGCCAGGCGCGAGCCCCAAGGGGTCCTCGGGATCGACGGCCTCGGGCGTCGCCGGCTCGGCGGCCGTGGCGATCTCCAGCGCCTCGGCGGCACTCATGGCGCCGGGGGTGCCGTGGCCGATGGCTTGGACCCGCTGCTCCCAGGCGCAGAGGTTGGGGAACTGGGACAGGAACTCCGGGCCCTTGGAATAGCGCCCGCGGATGAACCACAGGAGGTAGTAGCAGAGCGCGTCGGGCAGCCCCGGTTTGTCGCCCAGAATGTAGGTCCGGCCGGTGGCGGCGCGCGCCTCCATCCAGCCGAGCTGGGCGCGCAGGCTGGCCAGGAGCTCGGGCAGTTTCGCCCGGATCGCGTCCTGGTCGAAATCGGCGCCGAAATAGAGCGCGCCGCGATCGGCCCAGAACTCGGCCGGCATGGCTTCGCCGGCGTCGACGAACACCAGCGCGATGACGTCCCTGAACAGGGCGCCGTCGGTCCAGCGGCTGACGCCCCAGACCATGCCCGCCGATCCGCCGGGGAACAGGCTCGGCTCGGGGAAGCGGCGCTCCAACTCGCGCAGGATGCACTGGCTGTCGCAGTAGACCTCCGCGCCGATTTGCATCACCGGGGTCAGGCGGTAGCCGCCGGTGAGCGGCATCAGCTCCGGCTTGGGTGGTAGGCGCGGGATCGTCACCGAACGCCAGTCCAGCTCCTTGATGCCGAGCACGACCCGGACCTTCTCCGAGACCGGCGACTGGGGGTAATGATGCAGAATGACCTCGGCCATGACCGGCTCTCTCGTTATCCGTTATCGCTTTGGCGCCGCGCCTCGGACTCTTCGTAAGAGCCGTCGTCGCGCAGGATCACGCCGTAGTCCGCGCGCGCCGCCGCGCGCGAGACCAGGCCGTTTTTCACGTCCCGCGCCACCGCTTCGGGCACGCGCGCCAAGGCGTCCCCCAGGCCGCCGCCGCCGGGCATCTCCAGCACCAGGCGATCGCCCGCCGGCACGGTCTGGCGGCCCTTGCCGTTGAGCGCCGGTCCCGAGGCCAGGTGGACCCGGCCGCGTTCGCCGTCGGCGCCGCCGCCGCGGCCGCGCGGCGGGTGCTTGACCCGGTCGAACATGGCGGCGATGGCGAACGGCGCGTCGTCGGCGTGGCCGATCTCCATGATCTGGCCGGCGCCGCCGCGGTGCTGACCGGGGCCGCCGGAATCGCTGCGGTACTCCTTGCGCCAGACCACGATCGGGGCGACGGTCTCGTTGATCTCGACGGGCGTGTTGCGCACGCCCGAGGGGAAGGCGGTGGCGTTGAGTCCGTCCTTGCCCGGCCGCCCCCCGGTGCCGCCGGCGTGGAACATGGACATGGTGAAGGGCCGCGCCGCGCCGTAGTCGGCGTCGCCGACGATGCCGTGGCCGCCGAACAGGGTCAGGATCCACAAGCAGGAGGTGCCCTCCGCCGGCACCGCGTCGCTCTTGGCCTGATACAGGCAGCCGAGCACTACGTCGGGCAGCATCTGGCCGATGACGTGACGCGCGGTGACCGCGCAGGGCCGCGGCGCGTTCAGGATCGAGCCTTCGGGCGCGGTGACCCGCACCGGGGCCAGGGAGCCGGCGTTGTTGGGGACCCGCGAGCCGACCACGCAACGCACCCCGAAGGAGGCGTAGGCCTGGGTGTAGGTCAGCGGCACGTTGATGCCATAGCTGGAAACCGGCGAAGTGCCGGCGAAGTCGATGTCGATGCCGTCCTCGCCGATGGTCATTTTCGCCACCAGATCCACGTCCTTCTCGAAACCGTCGATGCGCATGGCGTTCTCGTAGGTCCCGAACGGGAGGGCGCGAATCTCCTCCAGCATGGCCTGGCGCGAATTCTCGATCACCGTTTCCGCCAGCGCGTCGAGGGTCTCGAGCTCAAACTCCGCCATCATGTCGAGCAGGCGCACGCTGCCGGTCTCGTTGCAGGCCGCCAGCGAGTAGAGGTCGCCCTCGACCTGGACCGGCTCGCGCACGTTGGCGCGCACGATCTCGAGCAGCGATTCGTTCATCTTGCCGCGCTTGGCCAGCGGCATGATCGGGATCGCCAGGCCCTCCTCGTAGACTTGGCGCGCGTCCGCGCCGAAGCCGCGGCCGCCGACGTCGACGACGTGGCTGGTCGAGGCGAACAGCCCGACCGGTCGGCCGTTGCGGAAGGTCGGGGTCACCACGGTGAAGTCGTGCAGGTGCCCGGTGCCGAGCCAGGGGTCGTTGGTCATGTAGACGTCGCCTTCCTCCATCGCCGCGACCGGATATTTGTCGAGGAAGAAGCCGACCGAG
>CBESNX010000168.1:0-4167 GCA_965531025.1 uncultured bacterium | reverse complement strand
TGCGGCGCGAAGAGCCCGGCGAGGGTGAAGATGAAGAACATATCGACGATCGGGCGCGTGAAGAAGAGCCACCAGTCGTAGTCGAAGATGATGAGGGACTGCTTGAGGGTGGTTTCGAGGAGCTCGCCGAGGATGAGCCCCATGATGACCGGGGCGGGCGAAAAGCCGAAGCGCCGGAAGGCGTAGCCCAGTACGCCGAACAGCAGCATGATCCACACGTCGAGGAAAGCCTGGTCGATGGAGTAGGCGCCCACCACCGCCAGGACGAAGACCGTGGGCCAGAGGAAGGCGTTGGGGATCAGGGTGACCCGGGCGAACAGCTTGGCGCCGAGCAGGCCGAGGCCGAGGAACATCACGTTCGCGGCCAGCATCGCCGCGAAGATGGCGTAGACGAAGTGCGGCTGTTCGATGAAGAGGTAGGGGCCCGGTCGCAAGCCATGGACGAGAAGCGCGCCCAGGATGACCGCCGTCGTCGCGCTGCCGGGGATGCCCAGCGCCAGCGTCGGCACCATGGCGCCGCCGGTCGCGGCGTTGTTGGCCGTCTCCGGCCCGGCGATGCCCTCGATCGCCCCCTTGCCGAACTCGTGCTTGTTGCGGGACCAGCGTTTGGCCTCGTTATAGCCGATGAGGGCGGCAATCGTCCCCCCTTCGGCCGGCAGGATGCCGATGAACGTCCCGATACCGCAGGAGCGTGCGACGGTCTTCCACACCTTGCGGAAGTCCTCCCGGCTCGGCAGCCTGACCGCGCGCAACGCCATCCGCTCGAAAACGACGTCGAGCGTTTGCGCCTGTATCAGCATCTCGCTGACGGCGAACATGCCGATCAGCACCGGGATGAAGTGGACGCCGTCGGTGAGCTCGGGCATGCCGAAGGTGAACCGTTCGACCGCCGTCGTGAAGTCGATGCCGACGGTCGCGAGCAGCACGCCGAACGCGCCGGCCATGAGGTTCTTGGTCGACGACTCGGCGCTGATGGAGGCGAGCATCGACAGTCCGAACAGCGCCAGCGCGAAATATTCCGGCGGGCCGAAGGTGTAAGCGATTCGCGCCAGCGCCGGCGCCGCGGCGATGAGCACGATGACGCTGAAGATGCCGCCGATGGCGCTGCACACCGTCGCCATGCCGAGCGCCCGGCCGGCTTCGCCGCGCTGGGCCATCGGATAGCCGTCGAGCGCCGTCGCCGCCGCCGGCGGCGCGCCCGGGGCGTTGATGAGGATGGCGGTGATCGAGCCGCCGTAAGTGCCGGCGCAGTACAGCGCCGCGAGAATCGCGATCGCCGGTATCGGCTCCATCGTCACGGTGAACGGCAAGAGAAGCGCCGTCGCCATCGTCGAGCTCAAGCCGGGAAGCGCGCCGACCAAAACGCCGGCCACCGTCGCCGCGAAGATGAGGAGCAGCAGATAGGGATCGGTCAGGATCGACACTCCGGCAAGAAACGCATCCATGTGCGGCCGATCCTCAGTAGAGGAGGTTGGTGATCACCCCCCGCGGGAAGCGCACCTCCAAGATCATCGAGAACAGCACGAAGATCCCGACGGGGAGCAGGATCGCGTACGCCATCACGAGCAGGTATCGCCGTTCGCGCCAGAGCAGGGGAACGGCGAGGCAAAACGCGACGATCGCGACGAACAGGTCGATCCAGCGATTGATCAGCAGGAAGGCGATCATCGCCAACATGGTGAGATAGACCATCACCGGCACGCGCTTGCGCCCCTCGCCGCGCTTGCCCAGCGCCTGGAGCACCATGATCGCGCTCAGCCCCAGAATCACGACGAGGACGAGCCGCGGAAAGGCCGCCGGCTGCATCCCTTGGGCGAGGCTCGACGGGACCTCCTCGAAGGTCGTCGTCAGGTAGAAGGTGGCGGCGCAGAAGACGAGGACGACGAGCGCCACCAGGAAGTCGGAATGGAACCGGGGCCGAGGGGCGGGGTGGCCGCCGCCTCGGCCCCCGGTCGCCGCAGTGCCGTGCGGTCCGTCGACCATTGGCGTTCCAGGCAACGTCGGCGGTTTCACATGCCGCGGCCTATTTCTTCAGCATGCCGAGCGCGTCGAGCGCCGCGGCCGTGTCCTTGTAGATCTGCCGGATCTGAGCGTTCCACACCTCGGCGCCCTGAATGCTGTCTTTGGTCAGGCCGACGGTCTCGAGGAAGCTTTGGTAGTACTTGTGGTTCATCGCCTTGAGCAAGCCCTTCTCCAGCTTTTTCAGGCGGTCCTCGGGCGCGCCCTTGAGCACGACGAAGCCGCGCACGGTCGAGAAGACGGCGTCGATGCCGAGCTCGCGCGCCGTGGGCACGTCGGGCAGCGGCTTCATCCGCTTGTTGGCGAGCACGACGATCGGGCGGATCTCGCCGGCCTTGATCTGGGATTCCGCCTCCGAGAGGTTGAGGACGCCGACATCGATATTGCCGGCGATAAGATTGATCACGATCTCTCCGCCGCCCTTGAAGGGGACGATGACCGGCTGCTTGATGCCGGCCCGCTGGGCCCAGACGAAGGCGGTGATGTGGTCGATCCCGCCGACGAACGTCGTGGCGTACTTGAGGGCTTTGGTCTTTTGCGCCTCGACGAACGCCTTCGCCGTCTTGTACGGGCTTGTCTTGGCGTTGACCATGAGGAGCTGTGGATCGTCGGTGGCACGCGCGATGCCGACGAGATCCTCCAGCTTGAGCGGCGACTTGCCGCGCGCGATGGTCGCAAGATGCGTCGGCGTGATGGTCATCAACGTATAGCCGTCCCTTGGCCGGCCGTTGATGTAGTTGTGCGCCGCCGCGCCGCCGCCGCCCCTCTTGTTGACGACGACCATGTCGGTTTTGAGCACGCGCCGGGCGCGGAGCATCATCATGCGGGTGGTGATGTCCGTGCCCCCGCCGGCGCCGGCGTGGGTGACCAACTCGATGGTCTTGGACGGAAACTTCTCCTGTGCCAGAGCCGAGCCGGCGCCCAGTCCCAGCACCAGGATTCCGCAGGCGCCGAGCAACAACGCCCGACGAGCACGGTTGACGAGGAATGTTTGATTTTTCATTTCTGCGTTCCTTCCCTTCTTGCGGTTTTCACAATTGAGTGGCCGTAGCCGCCCCGGCGGCCGGTCACTCGTTCACACGAGCGTCTTTCAACGCGTCGAAGTCGGGCTCGAAGCCGAGACCGGGGGCGTCGGGAATTTTCACCACGTTGTTCTCCGGCTGCGGCGTGCCCTTGAACGCCTGCTCCCCGACCCGCCACATGCCGAGGTGAAACTCGACGCGCCAGCCGTTCATCAACCCGGCCATGGTGTGCATGTTGAATATCGGCCAGCCGCCGCCGTTGGCGATGGGCAGGTTGTAGGCTTGCGCCAGATGCGCCGCCTTGCGCGTTTCCGTGTAGCCGCCGTTATAGCAGCAGTTGGGTTGCAGGATGTCGACCGCCTGCTTTTCCACGAGTTCCCGAAGCCGCCAGCGGTGCCCCTCCATCTGCCCCGCGGCGATCGGAATGTTCGTGTGCCGGCGCAGATCCGCGAGCGCCCGCGCGTCGTTCTGGTAAAGCGGCTCCTCGAACCAGGTGAGGTTGCAGTCCTCGACCGCCCGGCACAACAGCCGCGCCTCGACGGGGCTGAACATGTAATTCGCGTCGATCTTGAGCTCGACATCGTCGCCCACGGCCTCGCGCAGCTTGCGGATGCGCCGCGCGTCCTCCTGCCAGCCCCCCGGATCCACGGCGACGACCATCTTGAGGCTCGTGTGCCCTTCGGAGACGAACATCTTCGCGCATTCGACGAGCTGGTCGCTGTCGTACTCGGGAAAACCGAACGTTACGTAAGTGGGGGCCCAGTCGCGGTGCCCGCCCATGAGCTCGGCGATCGTTCGCCCCGCGAGCTTGCCGTGAATGTCCCACAGCGCGATGTCGAGGGCCGAGAGCGCGTTCGAGACCACGCCGGTGAAAGTGCGGGGATTGAGCTTCCACCAGACCGCCGAATGAACCGCCTCGGTATCGCGCGGGTCCATGTCCTTGACGACGGGAAGGATGTCCTTCTCGAGCGCCGCGACGACGGCCGATGGGAGGAAATGGCCGGTGAGGCCCCAGCCGACGTACCCGTCGTCGGTTTCGACCTCGCAGAAAACGAACCGGCGGTTCTCGATGGGCTTCTCGATCAGCGGGATGGTTACGGGAAACTGATGGATGCTCGCCTTTATG
>CBESNX010000167.1:0-4171 GCA_965531025.1 uncultured bacterium | reverse complement strand
TCCTCGGCCAGCATGGTGAAGATGAAGTCGGTCTGCTTCACGGGCAGGAAGTTGAGGTGGCTTTGCGTGCCCTGCAGGAACCCCTTGCCGAAAATCCCGCCCGAGCCCAGCGCGATCTTCGATTGCAGGATTTGATAGCCGGCCCCCAGCGGGTCGCTTTCGGGCTTGAAGAAGGTGAGGATCCGCTGCTTCTGGTAATCGAGCAGGTACTGCCAGACGACGGGGATCATGGCCTGCCCGCCGGCGACCACCAGGCCGAACTTCCACAGCCTCACCCCCGCCAGGAAGAAGATCACGCCGCTCGCAATCACCAGCATCCCCGCCGTTCCGAGATCGGGCTGGCGCAGCACGAGCACCGCCGGGGCCGCCACCAGCGCCACGGGCCAGATGAGATATCGGGGCCGCCTGATCTTATCCAGGCTGAGGCCGTGAAAATAGCGCGCGAGCGCGACGACGAGCGCGACCTTCATCACCTCCGAGGGCTGCAAACTGAACGCCCCGAGGTCGATCCAGCGCTGCGCCCCCATGCCCATCGCCCCCGCGACCGGGACCGCGACGAGCAGCGCGAGCGCGCCCAGGTAAAGGACATAGGCGTAACGCAGCCACAGCCGGATGTCGACGAGCGCGACCGTGAACAAGATCACGAGGCCGGCGGAGAACCGGATCATCTGGCGCGACGCCCAGGGATGGAAGCTGCCGTTGGCCGCCGAATAGAGCATGGCGAAGCCGATCGCGGCGGTCGCGCTCAAGATAAGCACCAGGCCCCAGTTGATCTGCCAGATCTTCTGCCCGAGCGACATTTCCCTCTGTCCGAAGCCGCCGGCGCTGCTCATCCCGTCCTCGTCACTTGAAGGCCCCTGCCCACTCGATGCCCCTCAGCGCCGCGCCGCCGCCACGCTTCCCGTCGCCGCCCCGGCGTAGCGTTGCGCACCGGATTTGCGTGAAGGATCCCGGCGCTGGGTTTCAGCGAGTATGTCACGGACGACGGGGGCCGCCACCCTCGCGCCGCCGCCGCCGTGCTCCACCACCACGGCCGCCGCGTAACGGGGGTCGTGCAGCGGCGCGTAACCGACGAAGAGGGCATGGTCCCGCTCGCGCCACGGCTTTTCCTCGTTCTTGAGCATCCCGGCGTCGCGCTCGCCCTCGGTGATGCGGCGCACCTGGGAGGTGCCGGTCTTGCCCCCCATGGCCATCTCCCGCTCGACGATCCGGGCCCTATACGCCGTGCCACGGCGCGTGTTCGTCACCGCCGCCATGGCCTTGCGGATGAACTTGAGCGAGGCTTTCCTGACCCCGATTTCGGGGAACGCGGGGGTTTCGGGCGACGCCGGAGTTTCCGCCGGCCCAGCCTGCCCGCCGACGGCGCGCACGAGCGAAGGCTTCACGGCCCGCCCCCCATTGACCAGCCGCGCCGTCATGACCGCGAGCTGCAAGGGCGTCGTCAGCACGAAGCCCTGGCCGATGCCGGTGACCAGCGTCTCGCCAAGCTGCCAGGGTTCGCCGAGCGTCGCGAGCTTCCAGTCGCGGGTCGGAATCAGGCCCGGCCGCTCGCCGGGAAGGTCGACGCCAAGGACCCGCCCGAGGCCGAAACGCCCCGCCATGGCGGCGATCCGGTCGACGCCCGTGCGCCGGGCAAGGTCGTAGAAAAAGACGTCGCAGGACTGCTGGATGCCCTTGTACATGTCCACTCGCCCGTGACCGTACTTCTTCCAGCAGTGGAAGCGCATATTGCCGAGCTTCACCGAGCCCGTGCAGAAGACCTCGTGCTTGGGGCTCGCGATCCCCGCCTCGAGCGCGGCCAGGGCGACCATCATCTTGAAGGTGGAGCCCGGCGCGTATTGTCCGGCGATGGCCTTGTTGATCAGCGGCCCCCGCGCATCGGCGGTGAGCGCCCGCCACTCCTCGGCGCTGACGCCGTTGGCGAAGACGTTGGGGTCGAAGCTCGGCGTGGACACCATGGCCGGCACCTCGCCGGTGTGCACGTCCATGACCACGGCCGAGGCGCTCTGCATGCCGGCAAGGCGCCCGTGCACGAACGCCTGCAGGCCCATGTCGATGTTGAGCGCCACATCGTCGCCCGGCTGGCCATCCCTGCGGGAGAGTTCCCGGACCACCCGGCCGATCGCGTTGACTTCGACCGCGCTGCTGCCCGCCTTGCCCCGAAGTTTCAGGTCCTGGGCCTTCTCGATGCCGTTCTTGCCGATGCGGAAGTTGGGAAGCTCCAGCAGCGCATCCCCCGTCAGCTCCTTTTCCGAGACGGCGGCGACGTAACCCAGCATGTGGGCGGCGGCTTCGCCGAAGGGGTAGTGGCGGTTGTGGCTCACGTCGATCATCACGCCCGGAAGGTCCGGGGCGTTGACCTCGATCCGGGCCACCTGCTCCCAGCTCAGGTTCTCGCGCACGTTGACCGGCACGAAGCTGCGCTTGCGCTCGACCTTGCCCAGGATCGTGCGGCGCTCGTCATCGCTCAACGGGATGATGGCGTCGAGCTTATCCAGGGTTTCCTCCACGTCGGGGGTCTGTTCCGGGATGATGACGACGCGGTAGTTTCGCTCATTCCCGGCCAGCACCAGGCCCGAGCGGTCGACGATGCGCCCGCGCGGCGGGGCCAGGAGCCGCAGGCTGATGCGGTTGTCCTCGGCGAGCACGCGATAGCGCGCCGAATCGACGACCTGGAGGTAGTACATTCGCCCCCCCAACGCCGTGAGCAGGGCAAGCTGGCCTCCGCCCACCACCAGGGCGCGGCGCGTGAACAACTTGTAGCGGTTGAGGTCCCGGTACATCTCAGGGCCGCCGCGGGATAACCCGCTGTGCACTGAGAAAGACCCAGATCACGATGGGATAAAGCGCGAGCGTCACCAGGTACTGGAAGAGGGCCGCGCGCGGGCCGATAACGGCGCCGGCGAGCGCCGAGGCGAGAACCCAGGCCGCAAGCGCCGCACCGAGGGCGACCAGCATGAACCCCCACCAGACGACCAGGAACGACTTGCCGAGGAAGAAGCGGCGCTGGGAGACGACGGCGCCGTAGGCCAGCAACAACACCACCGCGTGAAAGCCAAAGGGCGCGCCGCTCAAGGCGTCCTGGGCGAGCCCGACGGTGAACACGGCGAGGGGGGGCAACAGGCGGGGACGTTGAATCGCCCAGTAATAGACCGAGATCAGGACAAACATGGGAACGATGGCCGCATAACCGGGAATGTGCAGCGGCACGACGCTGAACAGGACCAGCGCCACGGTCAGCGCCAGGGGCACGAGGTTGCGCGCAAAGCTGTCCAGGCGCTGCCAGACAATGCGCTTCACCGCCCTTCCCTTGCCCGCCTTGTGCCACCCGGCCCCGGCGGTGAACCGACGGGTTCGAAATCGATCACCCGCATGTATTCGAGGCGGTGCCAGTCGACGAAGGGCTTGACCCGCACGGACCCGTCATGGACCGAGGCGACGACGCCGACGAGAAGGCCCGGGGGCAGCGCGCCCCCGTGTCCCGACGTCACGACGCGCTCGCCCGGCGCCACGTTCGCGTCCTCCGGCAGGAACACCATAAGCGGCCGGTCGGAATTGTCGCCGGCGAGGATGGCGCGCACGCGCGTCGATTCCACCACCACGGGAATGCGCGAGTTCATGTCGGTCACCAGAAGCACCCGCGCCGAGCGTCGCCCGGTTTCGGAAACGCGGCCCACCAGGCCCGCCCCGTTCACCGCGGCCTGGCCCTTTTTCACCCCGTCCCGGGCGCCCGCGTTCAACAGCACGCTGCGGACGAACGGGCCGCCCCCGTCGGCGATGACCCGGGCCGAGATAAAGCCGATCTTCGGGCCGGACGTGAAATGGAGCATGTCGCGAAGGGCCCTGTTCTCGGCCTCCAGCCGCCGCGCCACCGCGGGCCAGGCGCTGGCCCGCTCGACCTCCTCGCGCAGTCGCGCGTTTTCCGCCCGCAGCTGGGCGAGTTCGCGGAAGTCCTCGACGATTTCGCTAACGGTGGCGACAGGCCGGGAGAGAGCGTCGAGCACCGGAGCAACCACGTCGGTGAACTCCGTGCGCAACCGCTCGACCAACGTCGTCTCGGCCCGGCCCAGCAGCAGCAGGCCGAAGGCGGCAAGCACCAGGGAGAGGAAGGCGAAACGCTGGACCGTCCCCTTGATGGGGATGGCCATCCGCGCGATCAACCGTTGCCTTT
>CBESNX010000166.1:0-4195 GCA_965531025.1 uncultured bacterium | reverse complement strand
GCGCGGCGGGCGAGCCGCGGACGGAGGATCGCCGGAGGGGTATATATATTTAAAGTGGTGAGCCCCGAATCGGTGAGCCCCCGAATCGTTGAGCCCCGAATCGTTGCCCCCCCGAGTTGCGCAACAATAGGCGGCGCAAAGCGATTCCTGGACGGGCGCGCGCTATGGTACGCTTTCGCTTCCGATCTCGCCCATCCGGGCAATGTCGGTTCATCAGCTTTGCAACTGGAGAGGCGGAATGTTCGAAGGCTTTACCCACACGCGGATCGAGACCAGCGGCGCCGTCATCAACCTGGTCCACGGGGGCAAGGGGCCGCCGCTGCTTTTGCTTCACGGCAACCCGCTCACCCATGTCATGTGGCACAAGATCGCCCCGGACCTCGCGCGCGACTTTACCGTGGTGGCGACGGACCTCAGGGGCTATGGCGACAGCTCCAAGCCCGACGGCGGGCCGGAGCATGCCGGCTATTCCTTCCGCGCCATGGCCGCCGACCAGCTGGAGGTCATGGCAAAGCTGGGCTTTGATGCGTTCTTTGTCGCGGGGCACGACCGCGGCGGGCGCGTCGGCCACCGCATGGCGCTCGATCATCCCGAGAAGGTATTGCGGCTCGCCCTCCTCGACATCGTGCCCACCCATCACGCGCTCACGAACATCCCCAAGGGATGGGCCTATGAGTCCTATCACTGGTTTTTCATGGCCCAACCCTATGACTTTCCCGAAAGGCTGTTGTGCGCGGATCTCAAGTACTACATGCGCAAGAAGCTGGACAAAAAGGGGGTGGGCCTCGGCCCCTTCACGGAGGAGGCGATGGCCGAGTACATCCGTTGCTGCACGCCGGAGAACATCCACGCGGTGTGCGAGGATTACCGCGCCGCGCTGAGCGTCGACTTCGCCCTTGATGCGGCCGACTTCAAAAAGAAAGAGATCGCCTGCCCGCTTCTCGTGATCTGGGGCGCGAACAGCCATGTCGAGCGGCACTTCGAGCCCATGAAGGCGTGGCGCGACTGGGCCTCCGACCTACGCGGCAAGGCGCTGCCCTCGGGGCACTACCCGGCCGAGCAATGCCCGGAGCTCACCTATGACGAGCTCCACCGCTTCTTCAAGGAGTGACGCGGAGCGAAAAACGATGGGTTATCGACTGGGAGTTCTTTTGGGCGACGGTATCGGGGCCGAGGTCGTGCCCGAGGCCGTGCGGGTGGCGAAGGCGGCGGTCAAGGCTGCGGGCGTCGATGTCGAGTGGATCGACATGCCCATCGGGCGCGCCGCCTACGACGGCTTGCCGGGCTCGACGGCTGGGTGCTGGGCCCGCAGGCAGTGCCCCGGGCCCATTCCGGGGTCGACGAAAAGAGGATCAACCCGAGCGCGGTCCTGCGCAAGCACTTCGACCTTCACGCCAATATCCGGCCGGCCAAATCCTACCCCTCGCTTCCCGGCGTGCACCGCGACGTGGACCTGGTGATCGTGCGCGAAAACAACGAAGGGTTCCCGCCCGACCGCAACATGTTCGCGGGCGCGGGCGAGTTCATGCCGAGCGAAGACGTGGCGATGTCGGTCCGGGTGATCACGCGCACGGCTTGCTCGCGGCTCGCGCGCGTCGCCTTCGATCTCGCGAGATCGCGCAGGAAACACGTCACCGCCGTGCACAAGGATACGGTGTTCAAGCTGAGTTGCGGGCTGTTCACCGGCGCGTGCGCCAAGGTGGCGGAGGAGCATCCGGACATCGCTTTCGACGAGGTCCTGGTCGACGCCATGGCGATGGAGCTGGTGAGGAACCCGCGGCGGTTCGATGTCATCGTCACCACCAACCTGTTCGGCGACATCCTCTCCGACCTTGCCGCCGGGCTCATCGGCGGCCTCGGTATGGCGCCGGCGTTGCAGATGGGTCCCGCCCACGCCATGGCCCAGGCGACCCACGGCACGGCCCCGGACATCGCGGGCAAAGGCATCGCCAACCCTTGTGCCGAGATCATGTCGGTCAAGATGCTCTTAGACTGGCTGGGCGCGACCAAGGCGGACGGGACCATGACCGCGGCGGCGAAGGCCATCGAAGGGGCGGTGGAAAAGACCATTGCCGGGGGCCGGGCCCTCACGCCCGATCTCGGCGGCGGCGCGACGACCCGGGAGGTGGGAAAGGCCGTCGCCGACCTCATCCCCGCTCGCCCTGCCCCATGACGGCGGTGTGATTTCTTCAGGTGTGATATCTTCAAATGCGGCGCCGGAAAGGTCCAGAACCAGGGCCGCGAGGGCCTTGGCCGCGCCCGCCGTGTGCCTGGCGCAGCGCCTTGAGGATCGCAACCAGGCAGGCGTCCCGTTCCCGTTCAAGCTCCGCCACCGAGCGGCCGCCGGCCTCGGACTTAACGCCTTCGATCAGCTTGCGGCGGAGCTTGGGCGTCAGCTTCGCCCGCCCGAGGCTCCGCCACCGCCGCTCCTGGCTTGCGCCCAGATGCTCGAGGTAACGCGCCATGCCGCCGCGACCGCCGCCCAAATGGTAGGTCATGTGGGGACCGAAAGCCGAGAAGCGCAGGCCCGGGCCGTGGGTTATGGCCATGTCGATGGCCTCGACGCCGGCGACGCCTCGATCGACCAGGCTGACCGCCTCCTGCCACAGCGCCGACGCCATACGGTTGGCGATGTGCCCGACGATCTCGTGGTTGAGCCTTATCGGCTGCTTGCCGATGGCGCCGTAGAACGTCATGGCCCAGTCGAGGACGGCGGGATCGGTCTGCTCGCCGCCGCTGACCTCGACCAGGGGAACGACGTGGGGCGGGTTGATGGGATGCGCGAGGATGCAGCGCTCAGGGTTACGCAGCCCCTTTTGGATCGGGGTCATCAGCAGCGCCGACGAGCTCGAGGCGATGACCACCTCGGGCGGCAACACGGCGTCCAGGCGGGCAAATACGTCGCGCTTCAGGCCCTCGTCGTCGATCACGTTCTCTTGCACGAACTCCGCGCCCGGCGCCGCCGATTCCAGGTCGGGGACCAGACTCCAGCGGTCGGGGTCGGCGTCCGGCGCCATGCCGAGCTCCCGGAGCGTCGGCCACGCCTGTCGGATGAAAGCCGCCAGGCGCTGCTTCGCGCCGGGGGCGGGATCGGCCGCGGCGACCTCGATCCCTTGCGAAAGGAAGTAGGCGGTCCAGCTGGACCCGACCAAGCCGGCGCCGATCACGGCCACGCGGCGGACATCTGCTGGCGAGGGTCTGTCCATGGCGTCTGCCTCGATAAGGGATAGGGAAACGCGGGAAAGCGCACGGTCAAGGCGCACTGTGGAAGGCACCCGGTCGGCCGCCGATGCCGTAAGGCCGCGCCCAGCCGAGCCCCTCCCCGGTGCCGGCCCGCGGGCGGTACTCGCAGCCGATCCAGCCCTCGTACCCCTTCTCGTCGATGAAATCGAACAGGAAGGGGTAGTTGATCTCGCCGACGCTCGGCTCATGGCGGCCGGGCACGCCGGCGAGCTGGAAGTGACGGATGATGCCCAAGTTCGCGCCGATCGTGGCGGCCAGATCACCCTCCATGATCTGCATGTGGTAGATGTCGTATTGCAGGAACAGGTTGTCGCTGTTTACCTCTTCGATGATGCGCCGGGCCTGCGCCGAAAAGTTCAGGAAGTAGCCGGGCATGTCGTGGGAATTGATCGGCTCGATCAGGAGATGGACGCCCCGCTCGGCGCAGGCCCCGGCCGCGAAACGCAGGTTTTCGATATACGTCTTTTCCATCTCCGTCCGCCCGGCGTCGCCGGGTGCCAAACCCGCCATGGCGTGGAGGCGCGTGCAACCGAGCGTACCGGCGTATTCGAGGGCCTTGCCGACCGTGTCCTGGAACTCGCCCTCGCGTCCGGGCAGGACGGCGATTCCTCGTTCGCCCGCATCCCAGTCCCCCGGCGGCAGGTTGAAGAGAACCTGGGTAAGGCCGTGGCGCGCCAGCCGTTCGGCCAGCTCCGCCGCCGGCCAGGCATAGGGGAACAGGAACTCCACACCCTTGAATCCGGCCCGTGCCGCCGCCTCGAAACGCTCGAGGAAGTCTGCCTCGTTGAACATCATCGATAAGTTGGCGGCAAATTTGGGCATCGCGGACACCAGTTGAGGGGACAAGCGGCGGTTAGGGTAACACGGCCGCGCGAGAGCGCGTCGACTGTCGACTATAGACGCGTCCCCGTCGGGGCGTCGAACAGATGGACGCTCTTAAGCGCCGGGCTGA
>CBESNX010000165.1:0-4210 GCA_965531025.1 uncultured bacterium | reverse complement strand
TCGCCGCCGGCGCTTGCGCGGTGGATCGCCCGCCAGCGTCAACAAGGTGGCGTTGCCCCCGGCCGCGGTGGTGTCGATGCTGAGCGTCCGCTCGCTCGCGAAGCGCCGCAGGTAATGGGGCCCCCCGGCCTTGGGCCCGGTGCCCGACAGGCCCTCGCCGCCGAAGGGCTGAACGCCCACCACGGCGCCGATCATGCTGCGGTTGACGTAGGTGTTGCCGACGGCGAGCCGCGAATGGATGTACCGCACCGTCTCGTCGATCCGGCTGTGGATGCCGAGGGTCAGCCCGTAGCCCGTCGCGTTGACCGCCTCGATCACGGACTCGAGGCTTCCTGCCTGATAGGCAATCAGGTGCAGGATGGGACCGAAGACCTCGCGGTCCAGAAGGTCGAGGCGCTCGATTCGATAGACGCGCGGGGCGAAGAACGTCCCGAACCGGGTCTCTTTCGGAAGCCTTGCCTCGAACAGGAGCTCGCCCTCGCGCGCCATCCGCTCAGCGTGGCTCTCGAGCATCTCCTTCGCCTGCCCATCGATCACCGGCCCCACGTCGGTGGAGATGAGCCCCGGGTCGCCGATCTTAAGCTCGGCCATGGCGCCGGTCAGCATTCTCATGAGCTTCGCGGTGATTTCCTCCTGGACGAACAGCACGCGAAGCGACGAGCAGCGCTGGCCCGCACCGTGGAACGCCGAGGCAAGCACGTCCGCCACCACCTGTTCCGGCAGCGCCGAGGAATCGACGATCATGGCGTTCTGCCCGCCGGTCTCGGCGATCAGCGGCGCGATCGGTCCGGGCCGCGAGGCCAGCGCCAGATTGATTTGCCTCGCCGTCTCGGTCGAGCCGGTGAACGCGACCCCGGAGACGCGCGGATCCTCTACCAGCCTGGCGCCGACCTCGCCGCCCCCGGGAAGCAAATGGAGCACGTCCTTCGGCACCCCGGCCCGATGCAAAAGCTTGACCGCGAGGTGGGCGATCAGGGGCGTTTGCTCCGCCGGCTTGGCGATCACCGCGTTGCCCGCCGCCAGCGCCGCCGTGATCTGGCCCGTGAAGATGGCCAGGGGAAAGTTCCACGGGCTGATGCAGGCGAAGACGCCGCGTCCGTGGAGCTCCAGCCGGTTCTCCTCGCCGGTCGGCCCCGCAAGCTCGAGGGGCCGCGCGAAATCGGCCCGCGCGCGGGCGGCGTAATAGCGGCAGTAGTCCACCGCCTCGCGCACCTCGGCGATCGCATCGACGATGGTCTTGCCCGCCTCGCGCACCGACAGCGCCATCAGCGCCGCCATCTCGTCCTCGAAAATCTCCGCCGCCTGCTCGAGACGGCTTGCGCGCTCCTCGGCCGGCGTCCTCTCCCACCCGGGCGCCGCGTCATGCGCCCGTGCGAGCGCCGCCATGAGGTCCTCATCCTCCGCTTCGATGACGGTGCCGACGACGCGGCGGGTATCGGCGGGATCGCGGATGGCGAGACCATCCCGTCCCTCGACTTCGACGCCGCCGATGACGGGCGCCGCTTGCCGTCGCTTGCCCGCCGCCTCTTCCATGGCCGCAGCCAGGGGCTCGAGCGCAAACCGGTCGGTCGCATCGATGCCGCGGGAATTGCGCCGCTCCGCACCGTAAAGATCGGCGGGCAAGGGGATGCGCGGATGGGGCTTGGGCGAGAGCCTGCGCACGGTCTCGACGGGATCGGCGATGATCTCCTTGATCGGCGCCTCATCGTCGACGATGCGATTGACGAACGAGGTGTTGGCGCCGTTTTCGAGCAACCGCCGCACAAGGTAGGGCAGCAGGTCCTCCTGGTTGCCGACGGGGGCGTAGACGCGGCAGGGAAAATCCGGCGTTCCCGCTCCCACGAGCTGCTCGTAAAGGGCCTCGCCCATGCCGTGCAGGCGCTGGAACTCGAACCCGCGCGCATTCCCCGCAAGCTCCAGCACCACGGCGATGGAATGCGCGTTGTGGGTCGCGAACTGCGGAATAAACCCATCCCTCGCCGCCAGCAGCTTGCGCGCGCAGGCGATGAAAGAGACGTCGGTCGAGGCCTTGCGCGTGAACACCGGATATCCCGCGAGCCCCTGCTCCTGGCCGCGCTTGATTTCGGTGTCCCAGTAAGCGCCCTTGACGAGCCGCACCATGAGCCGGCGCCCGTGCCTTCGGCTCAGGCGCCTGAGCCAGTCGATGACGAAGACCGCCCGCTTCTGGTAGGCCTGCAGCGCCAGCCCGAAGCCCTCCCAGCCGGAAAGCGCAGGCTCGGCGAAGACCCGCTCGATGACGTCAAGGGAAAGGTCCAGCCGGTCCGCCTCCTCGGCATCGACCGTCAATCCGATGCCGGCCTCCCTCGCCCTGAGCGACAACGCGAGCAGCCTACCTGAGAGCTCCGGCAACACCCGGCGGCGTTGGCGGAACTCATAGCGGGGATGGAGCGCCGAAAGCTTCACCGAAACCGAGGCGGCGTCCCTCAGGTCCCGTCCCGACGTGTCGGCGCCGATGACTTCGATGGCGTGGGCGTAGGCGTCGAAATAGCGCTCGGCGTCCTCGCCCGTCAGCGCCGCCTCGCCCAGCATGTCGTAGGAGTACCGGTATTCCGTCTGCTCGCGGGCGCGCGCCAGCGCCTGCTCGATGGTGCGCCCCATCACGAACTGGCGGCTCAGGATGCGCATGGCGGCGGCGATGGCCTGGCGGATCACCGGCTCGCCGCTCCGCGCCACCAGCCGGCCGATCAGGGCGAAGGCGTTTCTCTCCTCCTCCGTCTCCAGCCGCACCACGCGCCCGGTCAGCATCAGCCCCCAGGTCGAGGCGTTGACCAGGAGGGACTCGCTCCGGCCCAGGTGCCTTTCCCAGTCGGCCGGGCCGATCTTGTCGCGGATCAGGCGGTTGGCGGTCTCGGCATCGGGAATGCGCAGAAGCGCCTCCGCCAGGCACATGAGCACGATGCCCTCCCGGTTCGAGAGCCCGTATTCATGCAGGAAGGCATCGATCCCGCCGGCGCCCGCGCGCCGCTTGCGCACGCCCGAGACCAGCTTGCGGGCGGCCCTCGCGATGCGCGCATTGGCCGCCGCCCCAAGGTCCGCCTGCCTCAAAAGCGCTTTCACGCACGCGGCCTCATCGGCCCGGTAGGCGGCGCCGATCGCCGCGCGCAGACGGTCCCCGGCAAAGACCTCGTCGGCGAAGATCATGCCGCGGATTATGACCCAATCGGGCGTCGGATGATTCGACTATTTTGCGCCGCGCCGCGTCAGCGGCCAAACAGCGCCGGAGGCTCTTCGGAACGCACTCAAGGACCAAGGAAGAGAATGTTCAGTCAACCTGGTGGGCGGTCAGGAACATGGACTTTGCCAGGGCCGTAAAGAACTGCTGATAGGGCTCGGGCTCCTCGACGGCCTTGAGGTTGAACTGCGCGTTGGCACGGACCAGCAGCTGCGATTGACCCCGGGGGCGCACCGAAACCGTCATCCGCAACAGGTATGTAGCCTTGAACTCACCGCCTTGACCAAATTTCGTCGCGCTGACGGATCCGAGCACCGCGTCGGCCTGGTCGACGACAAAGCTGAGGTCCTGAAGCGTGGCGATGATCGTGCGCAGGGTCTTTTCCCGGTCCGTTGGCGAAACTTGTGGCGCAAATGGCGCAATCAGGATCTCTTCGAGACTTTATTGCTAAGCGCCAAACTGGTGGCGTCTAGTGAAAGTAACCATAGCTGTTTGTGTAGCGGGAGCTCTGACAATAACGGCTGGTTGCGCACCCCAGTTTCAGTCAAATATAACGCCAATTAAGCCGCCGACCAGTTACGCGACCTCCTACGAGCAGGATGGTCTGCAGATTGGATTCCATGTGTTGTCGGCAGTGGAACAGGTTGAACATTTCGGCGTTGAGATGACGGAGGCCGACGTCATGCCCGTCCGTATCGTGGTCCGAAATGATAGTAAAGACGAATTCTATATCCAGGCAGAGCAAATTTTCGGAAAGGCCCGCAACGGCGACTTGTACCCTGGCTATCGCCTCGATCAGACCGTTGAACGCATCCGGCGTTCGGAGGTGGGGAAGGCCATGGCGCGCGGTGCGGCTGCGGGTATTATCTTTGGCGCTGCCTTAGGCGCGGCAAGTGGCGCCGCTCTTGGAGCCGCGGTCGATGACCCAGGCGGTGGGGCTGCGATCGGAGCTGCCGCTGGTGGAACGGCTGGAGGCTTCTCGGGAGCCGGAGCGTCCGCTGATGCCACCACAAGGGC
>CBESNX010000164.1:0-4254 GCA_965531025.1 uncultured bacterium | reverse complement strand
CCGCCCGGCGCTGCGCTTTTCCTCCAATGGGTCTATCCCGTCGCGCACCTGAACCAACAGCTTGCGGGCGCGAGTGCGCGCCTGTTCGAGCGTCAAGGTCCCGAAGGCCCCGAGCACCATCATCCGCTTACGGCCCCGCACCCTGTAGGACAGGAGGAACGCTTTCCGGCCTGTTGGGTAGATGCGGACGCCGACCCCGGGTAATGTGGAATCCCAACGCACATCCCGGCTCTTGCCGTCGCCCTCGTAAGCGAAGGCGTCGATCGCGCGCTTTGTCAGCTTGAGTGTTGCCATTGCCAGCCCCCTACTTGCCGGTCCGCCCGATCTCCCATAGACCGGGCCAAAAGGTTAAGTCACCAATAAGTCACCACCACAAAATGTAATCCATGGTTGGGAGGAAGTAAACCTCTCATCTGCAAACCAACAGAAACGCAGGCATTCTGCGCCCATGGTGTAAACCGCTGTGCGGACGTTCGCCCTGGGCCGCGTGGCTGTCAATCACCGCTCTCCTGCTTGCCGCCTCAAGGCGGCACGCGGCCTATTCTCCGCCCCCTTTCTCCACCCGGCGGAACGTGCCATATAGCAGGCATGGCGGAAGCCCATGAGCCCTTCGGCCGCGAGGCCGTCCGCGCCCATCGCGAGCGCGCGGCGCGCAACCTCGGCGATCACGACTTTCTCCTGGGCGAGGTCGGAAAGCGCCTGTGCGAGCGGCTCGAGGACATCAAGCGCGAATTTCCGGTCGCCCTCGACCTCGGCTGCCACGGCGGCGCGCTCGGCGGCCTGCTTGCGGGGCGATCGGGGATCGAGACGCTGATTCAGTGCGACCTCTCGCCCGCCATGGCCAAGCGGGCCTTCGAGGAGAACCGGGGCCTTGCGCCGAGCCTAGCCGCGGACGAGGAGTTCCTGCCCTTCGCCGATGAGAGCTTCGATCTCATCCTCAGCGATCTCAGCCTGCACTGGGTCAACGATCTCGTTGGCGCGCTCATCCAGATCCGCCGGACGCTCAAGCCCGACGGGCTGTTCATAGGCGCCATGCTCGGCGGCGCAACGTTGCGCGAGCTGCGCGAAGCGCTGATGGAGGCGGAACTCATCCATGAGGGCGGCGCCTCTCCCCGCATCTCCCCCTTCGTCGACGTGCGCGACGCCGGCGATCTGTTGCAGCGCGCGGGCTTCGCGCTCCCCGTCGCCGATTGCGACACCATTACCGTCACCTATGAAAACGCCCTTTCCCTGATGCGGGATCTGCGCGGCATGGGAGAGGCGAACGCCGTTCGCGCCCGCCGCAACGCGTTTACCCGGCGCACCACCCTGATGGCAGCCGCGGCGCTCTACGAGAAAAAGCACGCCGGCGCGGACGGCCGCATCCCGGCGACCTTTCAGGTGGTCTACCTGAGCGCCTGGGCGCCCCATGAATCCCAGCAGCAGCCCTTGAGGCCCGGCAGCGCGGCGGCGCGCCTGGCGGACGCCCTCGGCGCGGCCGAACGTCCCGCCGGCGATAAAGCCAAACCCCGGTAGCGGTTATTGCGGCCGGGATTCAGGCGGCGGCGAATTCGGCCCTGACACCGGCGCCCGGCCCTACAGAAAATCCCTGAGCATCGCGACCAGCGGCTGATCCGCGGGCGGCATGGGGTAGTCCTCGAGCCGGCCGGGGCGGACCCATTTGATCTCCTGGCCCTCGCGCGGGATAGGCGTGCCCTCCCAGACGCGGCAGAGGTAAAGGGTCAGCAAAAGGTGGAAGCCCTCGTAGCGGTGCGAAGCGAAGGTAAAGGGCGAGAGGCAGCTTGCCGTGACGTCGAGCGTGAGTTCCTCCCTGAGCTCGCGAATCAGCGCCGCTTCCGGGGTCTCCGAGGCGCGCACCTTGCCGCCGGGGAACTCCCACAGTCCCGCCATGGCCTTGCCCTCGGGCCGTTTCGCGAGCAGCACCCTGCCGTCGGCGTCGATCAGGGCCACCGCGGCGACCAGGACCACGGGCACGCCTTCCGCTTCCCGGCTTCGCTTGCGCGCGGCGCCGCGATCAGCTCCGGTAGCTGGCATTGATGTCGATATAGCCGTGGGTCAGGTCGCAGGTCCACACCGTCGCCCGGCCCCTGCCCCGGCCGCCGTTGGCGCCGACGTCGACCTCGATGTCGATGTCCCGCCCTTTCATGTGGGCGGCGACGGGGGCCTCGTCGTAGCCGGGGCGGACCATGCCGTTTTCCGTGATCTGAACGCCGCCGATGCGGATGCCGAGCCGCTCGCGCTCGGCCTTCTCGCCGGACTTGCCGACGGCCATGACGATGCGGCCCCAGTTCGCGTCCGCGCCGGCGATCGCCGTCTTGACCAAGGGCGAGTTGGCGATCGCAAGTCCGATGCGCCTTGCCGCCCGCGCGCCGGCGGCGCCGGTGACGGTGATGGTGACGAACTTGCTCGCGCCCTCGCCGTCGCGCACCACTTGATGGGCAAGCTCCACCATCACCTCTTCGAGCTTGCGCCGGAAGTCCCGCCAGTGGCGATCGCTGAGGCCCGTCACCCTTTTGTGCCGCTGCCCTCTGCCTGTGGCGCAGAGCAGCACCGTGTCGCTGGTCGAGGTGTCGGAATCGACCGTAATCGCGTTGAAGGATTTTTCGGCGGCGGCGCTCAGCGCGGCGTTGAGCGCCTTCGCGGGGATCGCCGCGTCGGTGAATATGAAGGCCAGCATCGTCGCCATGTCCGGCGCGATCATGCCGGAGCCCTTGGCGATGCCCGTGATGGTGACGGTCTTCCCGGCGATCGATGCGCGCCGCGCCGCGCCCTTGGGGAAGGTATCCGTCGTCATGATGGCGCGCGCGGCGGCTTCCCAGCCATTCGCGCTCAATCCCCTCGCGGCAAGCTTCGGCAGGGCGCCGGTGATCTTGCGATCCGGAAGCGGCACGCCGATCACGCCCGTCGAGGCCACGAAGATCTGTTTTTTGGGACACCCGAACAGCTTCGCGGCCCTATCCACCGTGCGGCCGACCGAGGCCTCGCCCGCCTTTCCGGTAAAGGCGTTGGCGTTGCCCGAATTCACCACGAGGGCGCGAATCTTGCCGCCCTTGACGCAAGCCCGGCACCATTCCACCGGGGCCGAGGCGCAGGCCGAGCGGGTGAAGATCCCGGCAACCGCCGTTCCGGGGGCCAGTTCGGCAAGCATGAGGTCGGCCCGCCCCCGCCGATGGCGGATGCCTGAGGTGAAAGCGCCGAGGCGCACGCCGCTGACGCAAGGAAGGTCGGGGAAACGAGCGGGGGCCAGCGGTGACTTCTTAGCCATATCGAGGATCAACACTCACATGCTCGCAACGGGCGGACGCGGCGAGGCGTCCCTCTCGCGCGGCCCTCCGGCCGCCCGGCCGTGTCCAGCCGTTTCGTTACGACACTATTTCGCGGATTTCGTCGCCGGCTCATCGAGCGGCGAACCATCGAGGTTGAAGCGCTCGATCATCGCGCCTTCTCGCAACCCTTCGATCTCGGCGCTGACGACCTCGCGGGACATCTCGTTTCGTAACTCCTCCTCTTTTGCCTCGAAACTCGGCGGCTGCGCCTCGCGGATGTCCTCGACGACGATGACATGCCAGCCGAACCGCGTCTGGACCGGCGCTTGGGTCATCTCGCCCTTTTTCAGACCGAACGCGGCCTCGGCAAAGGCGGCGGCCATCTGGTCTCGGCTGAAATAGCCGAGATCCCCGCCCTGGGCCGCCGAGGGGCCGACCGAGTTCTTCTTCGCCGTTTCGGCGAAGTCGGCGCCCTTGTTGAGCTCCGCGATCAAGGAAACGGCCTCCTCCTCGGAGCGGACCAGGATGTGACGGGCTTGGACCTCTTGTTGCGCGGGCATCTCCTTGACCACGCGTTCGTAACGTTCGCGCAGCTTGGCGTCCGTGACCTGCGCTTCGACCCGGCGGCCGAGATAGACCTCGCGGATCAGGCGCTCCTCGATCTCCGCCAGTCGTTCGGTCACCGCGGGATCCTTTTCGAAACCCTGCCGCCGCGCCTCGGCGACAATCAGCTTGCGGTTAATGACCTGGCTCAGCAAGGCCCCGTAAACCACCTCGATGGGCATTTGCCGGAACTGTTGCGGCAGGGCCTGCTGCGCGAGGATGATCTCCGAGCGGTAGATCGGCTTGCCGTTGACCTTGGCGACCACGGGGTCCGGGGCCTCGGTCGCTGCGGGCTCGGCCGGCTCCGCCTTACCTCCCTCCGCTTTCGTTCCCTCGCCCTGGCCCTCGACCTGGCCCTCGACCTGGGCGTGACCGCCCGCCGCCG
>CBESNX010000163.1:0-4284 GCA_965531025.1 uncultured bacterium | reverse complement strand
TCGAACCGGCGCCTCAAGGGCGCGAGCTTCCGCAACGGCGGGGCCGACTGGTAGATCACGTGAAGTTTTTGGCGGAACCGGGCCGGGATCGCCTGCCCTGCGAGGTCATGCAGGCCGACGAGCAGATCCGCGATCTCGATGGAGCGGAGCGTGGTCTGTTTATGGCTCTTTATGAAGCGGTAGATGTCGGTGCCGGTGAGCGCGACGATCAGGGGACGGCCGGGATGGCGCTCGTGAAAGCGGGCGATCGAATCGGCGCTGCGCCAGGCGTGAAGCGCGACCATCAGGTCCGCGGGCGCGCCCGAGTCGTCGACGGCGACGTCGACCCTGTGCCCGAGCGCGCGCAGGATTCGCGCCCAGCGCTGGGCGGTGGTGCGGTTCCCCGACATCGACTGTTTATGCGCCGGTGTGATCAGGCTAATCTTCATGGGGGGTCTCAAGGAAATGCCGAGATGAGACAGCCGCTCTCCGTCGATTACCTGATCCACATTTTACAGGACTCGCGCGCGCGCACGCTCGAGCTCGTGAGAGGCCTTGATGACGAACAGCTTATGGGCCCCAGGCTCGAGGTCGTCAATCCCCTGCTGTGGGAGATCGGGCACCTGGCCTGGTTCCACGAAATCTTCATCCTGCGCTGGCTCGACGGCCGGGATCCGTGCATCGCGAACGCCGATTCGCTTTACGACTCGATGGCCATCGCCCATGAGACGCGCTGGGACCTGCCGCTGCCCGCGCTTGCCGACACGCTCGCGTACATGGAACGGGTGAAGGCGGCCCTGATTGCGCGGCTCGACGGCCCGATCGCGAGCGAGCAGGACAGCTATTACTACCAGCTCACCACCTATCATGAGGACATGCATGGCGAGGCCTTCACGTGCTCGCGCCAGACGCTCGGCTATCCGAGGCCGAGCTTCGCCGCGGCCGTCTCGGGCGCGGGGCGGGGTGACGACGCGGGGCCGCTGCCGGGGGAGGTGGAGGTGCCGGGGGGCGTTTACATGCTGGGGGCGGAACGGGACGCGCCGTTCGTGTTCGACAACGAAAAGTGGCAGCACGAGGTCACGGTGGCGCCGTTCCGCATCGCCCGGGCACCGGTGACGAATGAGGAGTTCGCCGCCTTCGTCGAGGACGGAGGCTACCGCCGTCGGGAATACTGGGAAGACGAGGGCTGGACGTGGCGCGAGAAGGCCGGGGCCGAACACCCCGTCTACTGGCTGCGGGACAATGGTTCCTGGAAGGTCCGCGCGTTCGACGAAACCGTGGAGCTTTCGCCCCACCGTCCGGTGATCCACGTCAACTGGTACGAGGCCGGCGCCTATTGCCACTGGGCGACCCGCCGGCTGCCGAGCGAAGCGGAGTGGGAGGTCGCCGCCTCGTCCGAGCCCAGCGCCGACGGCGGCGGCATTACCGATCGCAAACGGCGTTTCCCCTGGGGCGACGAGGCGCCGGGGACCGGGCAGGCCAGCCTTACCGCCAACCTCGACGGCCACGTCATGGGATGTGTCGACGTCGCGGCCCTGCCCGAGGGCGACAGCGCCTTCGGATGCCGGCAGATGATCGGCAACGTGTGGGAGTGGACCTCGAGCCCGTTCGAGCCCTACCCCGGCTTCGCCGCCGACCCCTACAAGGAGTACTCGGCGCCCTGGTTCGGCACGCACAAGGTGTTGCGCGGCGGGTCCTGGGCCACGAGGGGGCGGATGGTCTCCAACCGCTTCCGCAACTTCTTCACGCCCGAGCGGCGCGACGTGTTCGCGGGCTTTCGCACCGCGGCGCTCTGATCCGGTTCCAGCCCCTCCCGGGCCGCTTCCCTCCGTCCGGGTGGCGCTCTAGGACCGCCCGCGCCCCGGCTATGCCTCCGGCCAATACCGTTCGGTGATGATCTTGTCTTCCGTGAAGAAATCGACGATGGCCTTGCCTTGGGCCTTGGTCTCGGAGAAATGCGAGTCCTTCATGCCGCCGAAGGGCAGATACGCCACCGGCGCCGGGATGCCAACGTTGACGCCGATCATCCCCGCCTCTGCTTCGAGCTTGAACCTCCGCGCATAGTAGCCGTTCTGCGTGTAAATCGAGGCGCCGTTGCCATAGCGATGGTCGTTGATGATCTTGATCGCCGCGTCGAGGCTGTCGGCTCTGAGCATCACCTGGACCGGACCGAAGATCTCGGTCGAGTGGATCTCCATGCCGGGCTCGACCTCGGTGAACACGGTGGTGCCGGTGAAATGCCCGTTGTCGAGCCCGGGCCCCTGCACGCCGCGCCCGTCGAGCGCCAGCGTCGCGCCTTCCTGCACGCCGGTCTCGATCATCGAGTGGATGAATTCCTTCGCCTTCGCCGAGATGACCGGCCCCATCACCATGTCCTCGTCCGCCACCTCCGGGTCGAGCGGGTTGGCGACGATCACCCGGCGGGAGGCTTCGACGAACTTCTCCGTGACCTCGTCGTAAAGCTTGTCGCCGACGCAGACGATGGCGGAGGAGGACATGCAGCGCTGGCCGGCGCAGCCATAACCCGAAGTGATCATGTTGCGGATCACCTCGTCGATCTTCGCGTCCGGCATCACCACGAGGTGGTTCTTGGCCCCGCCCATGGCCTGGAAGCGCTTTCCCGTCCGCGCGCAGGCCTCCGCGACGATGCGCGCCGTGGGCGTCGACCCGACGATGGAAACACCCTTGACGTCGGGGCTCTCCATGAAGGTCTCGGCCACCACCCGATCCCCGTTGACGAGGTTGAATACGCCTTTGGGAAAGCCACAGGCGTCGATGAATTCGGTCAGCCTCTGCATCGTGCAGGGGACCTGCTTGGAGGGTTTGACGACGTAAGTGTTGCCGGTGGCGATGGCGTACGGGATGAACCAGAACGGCACCATCGCCGGGAAGTTAAAGGGCGCGATCATGCCGAACACCCCGACGGGCAGCTTGAGCACCTCGCCGTCGATGCCGACGGCCGCGCCGACGAGTTTGTCGGCCTGCTGCATGATCGGCATGCCGCAGGCGACCTCCACGTTCTGCAGGGTGCGCTTTAATTCCGCCCGCGCGTCCGGGAGGGACTTGCCCATCTCCTCGCAGACGCTGCGAGAGAGCGGCTCCTCGTTCGCGCGGATCATCTCCGCCAGCCTGAACAGCGGCACCACGCGCGCGCTCGCCGGCGTGGCCGCCCAGGCGGGGAAGGCCGCCTTCGCCGCCGCGATGGCCCTTTCCGTTTCCGCCGTGCTCGAGAGCGGCACTTGGGCGATCACCTCGCAGGTGCTGGGGTTCTCGACGTCCAGCCACTCGCAGCCCTCGGGCTCGCGCCATTCCCCATTCACGTAGTTGCGCAGTTTTCGAGCCGCCATGGTCATCTCCCTTCAGGTCAATCACCGCACCGTTTCCCTATAAGTAACACGATATTGACGAATTTCATCCCCGACGTGGCGCACGTCCACCTGGAGGACTCGACGCTGGATCCCCATGGCGATCCCTATGCGCCCGCCCCGGCCGCCTCTTCGAGCGGCCAGTAGATCCAGTTTCCGATTCCGGAAGCTAAGGGGTGTTCTCTTTTGCGAAACCCGGCAGGGGCTTGCCCAAAAAGAGGAAAAGAGCTTGGCGCCATGCGGCCAAGCCCATGGCCTGAGTTGGGGGGCCGGGGGATTCGACCCCCCGGCCCCGGAACCTGATCCCCTCGGTCGGGGTTTTGCGAAGCCCGGTCTTAGCTCGGCTCTCTCTTCGAGAACAGCCACAGAATGATCGCGATCGCGATCAGTCCCGCGACGCCGTTGTCGCCCAACGCCTTGATCAAAACGATCAGGTTGCCGACGATGTCCCCGGTGATGAAGCCGACCGTACGGCCGAACAGGATTTGGAGTACAATGCCCAGAGCTACCAGCAGCAGGCCAACCTCGACGATCTGGCCGAGCCAACCCTTGAGCTTATCGAAGAACACAGGCATTTATCCCCCTCCTTCGGGCATCTTTCTCCCATGGGCGAGGTCTGTTCCGCGGGTGGCCAAATTCACCCACGGGAGAAAGATGCGTGAGTCCAGCCACCCCGGGAAAATCCACAATTAGTGTATTCCGCGCGTAAAACCACAATATATCGTGGCTGTTGTCAAGAGTTATCTGGTTCGCGGCCGTCCAGCGCGCTTGGCGCGCCGGGGCGGGATTTTTGTGTGAACCGGCTGTTTTGCGGGCGTAAGCGCCGCGCGAGGCGGCGCCAACGGCGCCGGCGCCGCTGTTCGTGACGGAACCGATTTGGCCGCCTCGAGCGGTCCGGTGGGCACCGGGGGGAAGGGGGTGGAGTCCGTCGCTCAACAAT
>CBESNX010000162.1:0-4295 GCA_965531025.1 uncultured bacterium | reverse complement strand
GTGACTTCGAGCGGGGCAGTCTATGGGCCGTGCGCAAAGGCCGTCAATGCGCACGGCACCGGCCCGCGGTGGTCCGGACCCCCGGGATTTGGCGGGACGGTCGGGGGTGCGCCGCATCGGTTTGCCCTCGCTTTCCTTTGCTAAGCTTTCCCGGTAATAAAGTTTCCGACACATCCTGGACCCGGCGCGCCCGGGCGTCACTTGGCGTCACTTGGACCTGCACGGGACCTCGGGTCCCTCTACCCAGGGCGTTTTACGCGCTATATGGTGTATATCCGCCATCCCGGCGGGGTGTTGGGGCGCAAGGGAAGCACGCATGCGTATCTTTCGCCATTATGAGAACTTGCCGCCCGAGGCGAGAGGCGCGGCCGTCACGATCGGCAATTTCGACGGCGTTCACCGCGGCCACCAGGCGGTCATCGGCGAGGCCGGCAGGGTCGCGAAGCGTTTGGACTTGCCCTTGGGCGTGCTCACCTTCGAGCCGCACCCGCGCAGCGTCTTTCAGCCGGATGCGCCCCCTTTTCGGCTCACCTCCCTGCGCACCAAGGCGCACGATCTCGAGGCGCTGGGCGTCGATTGCCTCTACGTTCTGCATTTCGACCTGGAGTTTTCCAAACGGACCGCGCAAGCGTTCGTGGCCGACATCCTGGTGGGCGGGCTCGAGGTCCGCCACGTCGTCGTCGGGGATGATTTCGTCTTCGGCCACGCCCGCCGCGGCAACGTGGAAGAGCTGGGCCGGATGGCCGCGGAGCAGGGTTTCGGGCTCACCTGCGTCGCCCCGGTAACCGCGGCGGCCGGGGCGGGCAAAGTCTTCTCCTCCGGCGCCATCCGCGATTTGCTGCGCCAGGGCGATCCCCGCGCCGCCGCCCGGCGCCTTGGTCGGTTCTGGGAGCTCGAGGGCCGCGTCGAAGAGGGCAACCGGCGCGGGAAGGGGCTCGGCTTTCCGACCGCGAATTTAGGCCTCGGGGAGTACCTGAGGCCGGCGACGGGAATCTACGCGGTGCGCGCGGGGCTGGACCAGGGCCGCGACACCGTTTGGCGCGACGGCGTGGCTTCGCTTGGCCGGCGGCCGACCTTCGGCGGCAAGGAGCTGCTTCTCGAGGTCCACCTTTTCGACTTTTCCGCCGACCTCTATGGCCGCCACCTGCGCGTCGCCATGATCGAGTTCCTGAGGGAGGAACGGAAATTCGACCGTCCCGACGCGCTCATCTCCCAGATGAGGGAGGACGCGGAACGGGCGCGCGAGGTGCTCGCCGAGGTTGACGCGGCCCACGCTATGGAGAACAGTGCCGCCGCGACATGACGACCCCGCGCCGTCACCCAGGGTGAGACCTAGAGTTCGAAGATGAGCGCCGATTACAAGTCGACCCTGTTCCTGCCACGCACGGATTTCCCCATGCGGGCGGGGCTGCCCGAGCGCGAGCCCGAGCTGCTCGGCCGCTGGCAGCGAATCGGCCTGTTCAGGAAGCTCCGCGAGGCGGCAAAGGGGCGCGAGAAGTTCATACTTCACGACGGTCCGCCCTACGCCAACGGCCATATCCATATCGGAACCGCGCTCAACAAGATCCTCAAGGACGTCATCAATCGCTCCCAGCAGATGCTGGGCAAAGACGCCAACTACGTGCCGGGATGGGACTGCCACGGCCTGCCCGTCGAGTGGAAGATCGAGGAGAAGTACCGCGCCGAAGGCAAGGTCGTAAACGCGGACGTCAAGCAAGACGTCAAGGAAACGGACTCGGACGCCCGCGGTGCCGGCGAGCCGAGCGCGTCGGAAGGCGCGCCGAATGAGCCACCGGTGGTGCGGTTCCGCGAGGAATGCCGGGCCTTCGCGCAAAGGTGGATCGAGGTCCAACGCGAGGAATTCAGGCGTTTGGGCGTCGAGGGCGACTGGGACAACCCCTACACCACCATGGAGCACGCCGCCGAAGCCCAGATCGTACGCGAGCTCGGCAAGTTTCTCATGAACGGCGGCCTGTACAAGGGGGTCAAGCCGGTGCTGTGGTCGCCGGTCGAGAAAACCGCCCTCGCCGAGGCCGAGGTCGAGTATCACGATCACCAATCGACCACCCTCTGGGTGCGTTTCCCGGTGATTGCGGCCTCCGTTCCCGAGATCGACGGCGCCGCGATCGTCATCTGGACGACCACCCCCTGGACCCTTCCCGGCAACCGGGCCGTGGCCTACGGCGCCGGCTTCGACTATGTGGTGATCGAGGTCAAGGAGACGGCCGCGGACAGCCTCGCCGCGCCCGGCGAGCGACTCATAGTGCTCGCCGATCTCCTGCCCGAGACGGTCGAGAGTGCCGGCATCACGGCCCATGAGACCCGCGCCCGGCTCAAGGGGGAGAGGCTGGAGGGCAGGGTCTGCGCCCATCCCTTGCGCGGCGAGGGGTACGAGTTCGACGTGCCGCTGTTTCCCGGCGCGCACGTCACCACCGACCAGGGCACCGGATTCGTTCACATCGCCCCCGGTCACGGGCTGGAGGACTTCGAGCTCGGCGTCAAGTTCGGCCTCGAGGTGCCCCAGACGGTGGGCGACGACGGCGCCTTTTACGGGCACGTGCCGCTGTTCGGAGGCCGTCACGTGTTCGAGGCCGACGACGAGATCGCCGGGCGCATCAAAGGGGCGGGCAATCTCCTGGCGCAAGGCAGTCTGGTGCATTCCTACCCCCATTCCTGGCGCTCGAAGGCGCCGTTGATCTTCCGCGCCACGCCGCAATGGTTCATTTCGATGTCGGAAAACGGCCTGCGCGCCAAGGCGCTCGCGGCCATTGACGCGACCCGCTGGGTGCCGCCGGGCGGACGCAACCGCATCAAATCCATGGTCGAAAGCCGGCCCGACTGGTGCATTTCCCGCCAGCGCGCCTGGGGCGTGCCGATCACCGTGTTCGTCGACAGGAAGACGGGTGAGCCACTCAGGGATCAGGCGGTGCTGGACCGCATCATCGCGGCGGTCGAGGCGGAAGGGACCGATGCCTGGTTCACGAGTCCGCCGCAACGGTTCCTGGGCGCGGACCACGATCCAAAGGATTTCGAGCAGGTCACCGACATCCTCGATGTGTGGTTCGAATCGGGCTCGACCCATAGCTTCGTGCTGGAGAAGCGCGCCGCGCTCGGTTGGCCCGCCTCGCTTTACCTCGAAGGGTCGGACCAGCACCGGGGCTGGTTCCAGTCTTCGCTCCTCGAATCCTGCGGTACCCGGCGCCGGGCGCCCTATGAGGCGGTGCTCACCCATGGCTTCGTCATGGACGAGCAGGGCCGCAAGATGTCCAAGTCGCTGGGCAACGTGGTGGCGCCCCAGGAGGTGGTCGGGCGGTTCGGCGCCGACATCCTGCGCCTGTGGGTGGTGGCCTCCGACTACTCCGAGGATCTGCGCATCGGCCCCGAGATTCTGAAGCACCAGGTCGATACCTACCGACGCCTGCGCAACACGCTCCGGTACCTCTTGGGAAGCCTCGACGGCTTCGACGAGGCGGAAAGGCTGCCGGCGGCCGAGATGCCGGAGCTCGAGCGCTGGGTGCTGCACCGTTTGTTCGAGCTGGATGTGCTGCTCAGGCGCTGTTGCGGGGACTTCGACTTCCACACCCTCAACACGGCGCTGCACAATTTCTGCGCCGTCGATCTGTCGGCGTTCTACTTCGACATCCGCAAGGATTCCCTTTACTGCGACCGCCGGGATTCAAAGCGCCGCCGCGCCGCGCGCACGGTGCTGGATGAGACCTTTTCCTGTCTCACCGCCTGGCTCGCCCCGGTTTTGTGCTTCACCGCCGAAGAGGCGTGGCTCGCCCGTTTCCCGAGCGAAGACGCGAGCGTGCACCTGTGCACCTTCCCTGCCGTTCCACCCGAGTGGCGGGATGACGAACTCGCCGCCAAGTGGGAGAAGGTGCGCCGGCTGCGCCGGGCCGTCACCGGCGCGCTCGAAATCGAGCGGGCCAAGGGCGGCATCGGGTCGAGCCTTCAGGCCCACCCCGTGGTCTATGCGAAAGGCGAATACGTGGAGGCGATGGAAGGCGTGGATCTGGCCGAGATCGCCATCACCTCGGGCGCCACCCTTATTGCGGGTGACGCGCCCAAGGACGTGTTCGCCTCTCCCGACGTTGCCGGCGTTTGGGTGGCGCCGGGCTTGGCCGAGGGGCGAAAGTGCCGGCGGTGCTGGCGGGTGCTGGAAGAGGTGGGCCGGAACGCGGCTCACGAGGAGGTCTGCGAGCGCTGCGCCGATGCCGTCGATCACGGGCTCGCCGCCGCGAGCTAGAGCACTATCCGGCCAGATGGAATCAATTTGATGGCGGCAAATCGGT
>CBESNX010000161.1:0-4309 GCA_965531025.1 uncultured bacterium | reverse complement strand
ATCCCGGCCCCGGCGGCGGGCGAGCGGGTCGAGGTCGTCGTTGAGCCCGGGCAGATCGTCTGCCTGGACGTCCCCGACTTGAAGGACGCCCGTGTGGGGCTGTTGATCGTCCTGCCCAATGGCGGCGAGATCTTCTGGCTCGACCCGGAGAGTGAGCTGCTGGTCCCTCTGTGCCTTCCGGGCGGGCTCGCCGGGATCGCCCCGGCGGCCGGACCCGGCGCCCCTGGCGACCCCCTCGACGACGACAACGGTGACGGCGGCGGCCCACCAGGCGGCGGCCCACCAGGCGGCGGCCCACCAGGCGGCGGTAACGACGACAACCGCTCGGGTCTAGGGGACGGCACCAACCCCGGCGAGGGAGACGGGCGCGATAACTCCCCCAACGAGGGAACGGACAACCCTAACAACGCGGGTAAGGATGACGACGATGGCAGCCATGACAGCCATGACAGCAATGACAGCGATGACGGCGATGGCGGCCAGGGCGGCGGCCAGGGCGGCGGCCAGAGCGGCGGCCAGGGCGGCGGCCAAGGCGGGGGCCAGGGCGGCGGCCAGGGCGGCGGCGTCAAAGTTCAAGCCGGTGAAAGCGACGAAGACGACAACGACTTCTTCTGGTCCGACCCGAACTGAGTTGCGCCGAGGCATCAGATTCTATTGGCAACGACTGGAGGTCGCCGGCCGGCCTCAGTCCTTGCCGTCGGGTCGCCCGTGCCCGCGATAGCGTCATGCGGGAAATGGCGCTTCGCCGGTCACGTCGGCTCAGCCCATCGGCAGCGGGCGAAACCCCTCGCCGGCGTCGTCCTCCGCCGGACTTTCGGTGATCCTCGTCACCCGGGCCGCGGGCGGGCCCTTCCGGCAGGCCTCGATCATGTCCCTCACGGCCGCTTCCCCGCCCGCGAACAGGGCCTCGACGGACCCGTCGGCGCGGTTCCGCACCCAGCCGCGCAGGCCCCGCGCGCGCGCCTCTGCGACGGTCCAGGCGCGGTACCACACCCCCTGCACCCTGCCCTCGATCCTCACGCGGACCGCCGTGGCGCCCTTATCGCCCGCCATCTTCCCCCGTCTTCGAGCTTGCGCATGCCGACCCCAGGGCAAGGCCCCTGGAAGGCCGCCGCCCGTTCGAATTCCGCGCGCAAGACCGCTAACCGCCGCGGCCACCAGGGCGGCGATGAGCGCGACGGCGGTCTTGAGCACGGTCCGAACGCGCATCATCTCCCGCCATACAAGGCGTCAAGGACGGACGGCAGCTCCTTGAAGCTCTCGATCACGAGGCGCGCCCCGGCATCGACAAGCTCGCCGGCGTCATGGTAGCCCCAGGAAACGCCGATGGCCACGGCGCCGGCGCTGCGCGCCATGAGCATGTCGAAGCTGGTATCGCCGATCATCACCGTATCTTCCGCCCCGGCCCCGGTCTCAGCCATGGCGCGCAGGAGCATTTCCGGGTTCGGCTTGCCGGGCCCGTCATCGCTGGTCTGAAGGGTTGCGAAACGTCCGGTCAGCTGATGACGCGCAAGGGTCGCGTCCAGCCCGCGGCGCGATTTGCCCGTGGCGATGCCGAGCAGATAATCGCCCGCCGCGAGCGCATCGAAGGCCTCCACGGCCCCGGGAAAGAGGGGCTCCTCGTGATCGGGGCGCCGGCGCAGCTCAGAGAACGCCGCCTTGTAGTGGCGCGCAAGCCGCTCGAAGTCCTCCGGCTCCCCCTCGGGCAGGAGCCTGGCGACGGCCTCGATCAGGGGCAGGCCGATGCCCCGGCGCACGGCCCGGGCCCCGGGCGGCTCGAGACCCTCGGCCCGCCAGGCCGCGGCGATCGCGGCGACGATCGTGTGCTGGCTGTCCACCAGCGTCCCGTCGCAGTCGAAAACCGCGAGGCGCGGTCCGGGTGTTGCGGTCATGGCTTAAATCTGGCGCAAACGAAGCAATTGTTAAGACCTTCCCCTTCACCCCGAGGCCGGATAGTGCTCTAGGGTCCGGGGGCCGAGAAGAGCCGTTGAAACCGATCCTTTTAACCCATGAGCGTTGCCTCGCAAACACCCGCGCGTTACGTCTCATACTGCGCAAACGGGTCGCGGGCATTGTCGGGATCGAAGCCGAAGAAGCGCCAGGTCTCGACCATGTGCTCGGGCAGGGGCGCGGTGACGCGAAGCTCGCCGCCCGCCGGGCGCGGCATCACGATCGAGCGGGCATGGAGATGAACCTTGCGGCTAAGGCCCTTAAGATACGCCCGTTTGGCCCCGTACTTGCCGTCCCCCAGAATCGGCGTGCCGAGGGCGGCGCAGTGGGCGCGGAGTTGGTGCGTGCGCCCGGTGAGCGGCATCAGCGCGAGCCACGCCGCCTCCTTCGCGGCCGCCTCCACCACGCAATAGGAGGTCACCGCCCTTTTGCCCGATTCGGTGTCCGCGACCATGCGCTCGCCCGCCCGGCCGGGCAACTTGGCGAGGGCAAGCTCGATCCGGCCCCGGCGCGGCCTGGGCACGCCGACGACCAGGGCCCAGTAGATCTTGCGCGCGCTGCGCTCCCGGAACGCGGCGGTGAGCGCCCTCGCGGCGGAGGCGTCGCGCGCCAGCAGCAAGACGCCGCTCGTGTCCTTGTCCAGGCGGTGGACGAGACGGGGACGGTTGGCCCCGAAGCGGAGCGCGCCGAGCATGGCGTCGAGATGCCTCAGGGTCTTGGTGCCGCCTTGGACCGCGAGCCCCGGCGGCTTGTTGAGCGCGATTACGTCATCGTCGATGTGAAGGACCGCCGCCCGCAGCCCCGCGGCCTCGGCGCGGCTCGTCCGCACGGTCGGCGCCGTCCGGGCCCGCGCCGGCGCTTCGGCTTGGGCGAGCGGCGGCACCCGGATCACCTGGCCCGGGACGAGGCGCAGGCCCGCCCTCGCCCGCTTTCCGTCGACGCGCACCTGGCCGGTGCGCAGCAACTTCTCGAGCCGGCCGTGGCTCAGGTTCGGGAAATGCCGCCGGAACCAGCGGTCGAGGCGGACTCCCGCATCGCCGTTCGCGACCTCGTGGGTGCTGACGCCGCTCATGCGAACCTGAACCTCACGAGATACCGCGAGCCCCCATGGCGCCGCGCGCGGCGATCATACGGCCTCGTTACGCCGATTCCGCATCCCCGGCCTTGTGCGCCGCGCCCAACTCCGCGCGCAGCTTGTTCCAGTATCCGAGCCGCTTCTTGATCTCGCGCTCGAAGCCCCGCGCGCGCGGCGCGTAAAAGGTCTGCCGCGCCATCTCGTCGGGGAAGCAGTTCTGCCCGGAAAACGCCTGCTCGGTGGCGTGGTCGTACCGATAGCCCTTGCCATAGCCAAGCTCACGCATCAGCCGCGTGGACGCGTTCAGGATGTGCTTGGGCGGCATCAGCGAGCCGGTTTCGCGCGCCGCCTCGGACGCCGCGCCCGCCGCCCGGTAGGCGGCGTTCGACTTGGGCGCGGTGCCCAGGTAAATCACCGCCTGGGCCAGCGCCAGCTCGCCCTCGGGGGAGCCCAGGAAATCGTATGCCTCCTTGGCGGCGAGCGCCTGCACCAGCGCGTCGGGATCGGCGAGGCCGACATCCTCGGAGGCGAAGCGCACGAGCCGCCTGGCGATGTAAAGGGGGTCCTCGCCGCCGGCCAGCATGCGCGCAAGCCAGTAAAGCGCCGCGTCCGTGTCCGAGGCCCGCAACGACTTATGCAGCGCGCTGATGAGGTTGTAGTGGCCCTCGCGCGACTTGTCGTACAAGGGCGCGCGCTGCTGCACCGTCTCGACCAGGGCCCTGGTCCCGAGCACCGGGTACGCGCCGTCGGCGCCGCGCGGCAGCGCGAACAGCTCCTCCGCCAGGTTATAGAGATATCGCCCGTCGCCGTCGGTCATGGCGCGCAGGCTCGCGCGGGCGTCCGCGTCCAGCGGCGCGGGCCGGCCGGCGTCCGCCTCGGCGCGTTGCAACAGCTCCTCCAGCGCCCCGTCGTCCAGCCGGTTGAGCACGAAAACCTGGCAGCGCGACAGCAACGCGCCGATCAGCTCGAAGGAGGGGTTTTCCGCCGTCGCCCCCACGAGGATCACCGTGCCGTCCTCGAGGTAAGGCAAGAAGCCGTCCTGCTGGGCCCGGTTGAAGCGGTGAATCTCGTCGATGAACAGGAGCGTGTCCCGTCCCGCCTCGCGCCGCTTTCCGGCCGCCGCGAAAATCCGTTTCAAGTCCGCGACGCCGGAAAAGACGGCGGAGAGGGGTTCGAAATGAAAGTTGCTGTGGGCGGCGAGAAGCCGGCCAATCGTGGTCTTGCCGCAGCCGGGCGGGCCCCACAGGATCATCGACGCAAGGCGCCCGCCGGCCACCATCCGGC
>CBESNX010000160.1:0-4323 GCA_965531025.1 uncultured bacterium | reverse complement strand
GGCGCTGCTTTAAGGTTAGCATGAAGGCCGGCCCATCACATGCAATGGGTACGAACCGTTAGATGCAGTACACTAGATACTGATGACACCGCTCGCGAGGGGGATGATTTCGACGCGCTCTCCGGCCTTGGCGGGCGGGACGAAGGGCGGGCGTTTGATCAGGCAATCGGCCTTGGCCAGGGTCGAAAGCACGGAGCTGTCCTGGAGACCGAAGGGGACGGCGATGAGGTTTCCCTCGCCGTCACGGCTGAGCGTTGCGCGCAGATAATCCTCGCGGCGGCCGTTTTCGCCAAGCTCCTTGCCGAGCAGCGCCGTCGTCCCGCGCGTTTCCACTTCCAGGACGCCCAGCATGGTCGCAAGCGCCGGGCGCAGGAACAAGAGGGCGCAGACCAGGACCGAGACAGGGTTTCCCGGCAGGCCCAGCATCGGCGTCTCGCCGAACCGGCCGAACATCAAGGGCTTGCCGGGCCTCATGGCGACACGCCAGAAATCCACCTCGAGGCCGCGCTGGGCCAGTGCCGTCGGCACAAGGTCGTGATCACCCACCGAAACGCCCCCCGTGGTGACGAGCAGGTCCGTCCCGCGCGCCCCTTCGGCCTTGGCCTGGATCGACTCGGCGTTGTCGCGGGCGATGCCGAGGTCCAGGGGCGCGCCGCCGTTGGCGCTGATGAACGCCGCGAGGGACACCCCGTTGGAACTGACGAATTGGCCGGGCCCCAAGGGCTCGCCGGGCATGACCACCTCGTCCCCGGTCGCGAGGATGGCGACCCGAGGCTTGCGGCGCACGGCAAGCCAGGGCCGGTTCATGGCCGCCGCCAGACCGATGTCGCGGGCCGTCAGCACCTTTCCCTCGCGAAGAAGAACATCGTTTTCCTTGAAGTCGAGGCCGGCCCCGCGGATGTACGTGCCCGGCTTCGCGCCTTCGCGAACGGTGACGGTTTCGTCCCCACGGTCGGTGTTCTCCTGGATGATGATGGTATCGGCCCCGTCCGGCACGGCGCCGCCGGTGAAGATGCGGACCGCTTCGCCCTTGCCGATTTTGCCCTCGAAGGCGGCGCCCGCGGGCGCCGCGCCGACGACCCGGAGGGCAACCGGCGCCTTGGCGACGTCCCTGGCGCGCACCGCATAGCCGTCCATGGCCGAAATGGAAAACGGCGGCTGCGTGAGCCGCGCCGCCACGTCCTCGGCCAGCACCCGGCCGAGCGCGGCCTCGAGGCTCACCTGCTCCGGGGCAAGCGGCGCCAGGGCGGCCAGGATGCGGGCGCGGGCTTGCTCAACCGAGATCATGCTCTGGCGTCGTAAGTTCCCGATTTTCCACCGGACTTGTGGACGAGGTGGATGTCCGCGATGGTCATGGCCCGGTCCACGGCCTTGCACATGTCATAGACCGTGAGCGCCGCGACGGCGACCGCGGTCAAGGCCTCCATTTCCACCCCGGTCCGCCCCTTGACCTTGCAGGTGGCGGTGATCTCGATGGCGTTTCTCTCCGGCACCAGGGCAAGGTCGACCTCGACCGAGTTGAGCGCCAGGGGATGGCACAACGGAATGAGATCGGGCGCGCGCTTCGCGCCCATGATGCCGGCAAGCCGGGCCACCGACAGCACGTCGCCCTTTTTGACGCCCCCCGTCGTGATCAACTTCATCGTTTCCGGGGCCATGATGACGGCGCCCCTGGCGACGGCGGTGCGCGAGGTCGCGTCCTTTTCCGAGACATCGACCATGCGGGCCTTGCCTTGCGAATCGAAGTGGGTGAACCCGGCCATTTTCCTCACCCCGTCAGGCCCTTGCCCGCCCGGCCATCTGCGGCGGCGCCATGCGCCCCAGAAGGTTGCGGGTCGCCGCCTCGACGTCCTTTTCGCGCATCAGGGCCTCGCCGATGAGGAAGCACGACGCGCCGGCTTTCGCCATGCGGGCGAGGTCGTCCGGTCCGTTAAGACCGCTTTCGCTGACCACGAGGCGTCCTTGCGGCACCCGGCGGGCGAGCCTTTCGGTGGTCGAAAGGTCGATCTTCAGGGTCTTGAGATCGCGGTTGTTGACGCCAATCAGCGGCGCCGCCAACTTCAAGGCACGCTCGAGCTCGGCGCCGTCATGGACCTCGATCAGGACATCCATGCCGTAAGCCATGGCCGCGCCTTCCAGTTCCCGGGCCAGGCCGTCCCCGAGCGCCGCCATGATCAGAAGCACGCAGTCGGCGCCGAGGGCCCGGGCCTCGGCGATCTGGTAAACGTCGATCACGAAGTCCTTGTGCAGCACGGGCAAGCCGGTGGCGGTCCGGGCCGCCGTCAAATCCGCGCCGCTGCCCTGAAAGTATTCCGCATCGGTCAGCACCGAGAGGCACGTCGCTCCCCCTTTCTCATAGGCCCTGGCAAGGGCGACGGGGTCGAAATCGGACCGGATCACCCCGGCGCTTGGCGATGCCCGCTTGATTTCGGCGACCAGGCCGTAACCGCCGGAGGCGACGGCGTTGGCGAGGGCGGCGTAAAAACCCCGGGGCGGGGCGGCCTTCTCGGCGGCTTTGAGGACCGCGCTCAAGGGGCGGCGCTCTTTGCAGCCCTTCACGTGCTCGCGTTTGGAAGCGCAGATTTCGGCGAGAACGTCGCGCATCGCGCCCTAGCCGCTGGCGGCCTCCCGGTTGGTGATCTCCACCAGGCGGTCGAGGACGGCGCGGGCCTTGCCGGAATCAATGGCCTCGGCGCCGAGGGCGACGCCGTCCCTCAGGCCCTCCGCCACCCCGGCAACGATGAGCGCCCCGGCCGCGTTGTAAAGCACGATGTCGCGGAACGGTCCCGGCTCGCCGTCGAGCATGGCACGCATCGCTTGCGCGTTGGTGTTCGCGTCATCGCCCTTGAGGTCCCCCGGCGCGGCCCGGGAAAGCCCCGCGTCCTCGGGTCTGACCTCGAAGGTGGAGAGCTTGCCATTGTTCAGTTCGGCGACGTACGACGTCCCGGTCGTGGTCAGCTCGTCCAGGCCGTCCGAGCCGTGCACCACCCAGGCCCGCTCCGAGCCCAGGCTGCCAAGGACCTCGGCCATCGGCTCGACCCACTGGCGGTCGAACACGCCGAGAAGCTGGCGCTTGGCGTTGGCCGGATTCGAGAGGGGGCCGAGCAGGTTGAATATGGTCCGGGTGCCGAGCTCGACGCGGGTGGGGGCGACGTGGCGCATCGCGCTGTGATGGCGCGGCGCCATGAGGAAGCCGATGTTGTTCCGCCACAGGCTTTCCTTCACCAGCTCCATGTCGGCCTCGATGTTGACGCCGAGCGCGCTCATCACGTCGGCCGAGCCGGCCTTGGACGAGAGCGCCCGGTTGCCGTGCTTGGCCACCGGCACGCCGCAGGCCGCCGCAATCAGGGCGGCGCCGGTCGAGACGTTGTAGGTCCCGGAGGCGTCGCCGCCGGTGCCGCAGGTGTCGATCGCGCCGTCCGGGGCCTCGACGTGGGTGGCCTTGGCGCGCATGACCCGGGCCGCGCCCGCGATCTCGTCCACGGTCTCGCCGCGGACCCTCAAGCCCATGAGGAAGGCGCCCATCTGGGACGGCGTGGCGGCGCCGGACATGATGATCTCGAACGCCTCTTCCGCCTGCTCCCGGCTCAGGCTCCCGCCATCGGCGACGAACGCCAGCAACTCCTTGAAGTCGCGCGTTTTTCACTCACGCCGCCAGCCCTCCTTCCTGGGCCAGTCCAAGGAAATTCTTGAGCAAGCGATGGCCGTGCTCGGAGGCGATGCTCTCGGGGTGGAACTGCACGCCGTAGATCGGCAGGCTGCGATGGGCCAATCCCATGATGACGCCGTCTTCGGTCTCGGACGTGACCTCGAAACAGTCGGGCAGGGTTTCCCTTTCGACGATCAGCGAGTGATAGCGCGTCGCCCGGAAGGGGCTCGGGATGCCGGCGAAGATGCCGTCGCCGTTGTGGGTCATCACGCTGACCTTGCCGTGCATGGGCGCCGGCGCCCGGACGACCTTGCCGCCGAAGGCCTGTCCGATCGCCTGGTGGCCGAGGCAGACGCCGAGGATCGGCAGTCGGCGCGCCGCCTTTTTGATCAGCTCGAGGCAGATGCCCGCCTTGTCGGGGTCGCACGGGCCGGGCGAGATGACGAGCCCTCGCGCACCCAGCATCAGCGCTTCGTCGGCCCTCACCGCGTCGTTGCGCTTCACGACCACATCCGCGCCCAATTCCCCGAGGTAGTGGACCAGGTTGTAGGTGAAGCTGTCGTAATTATCGATTAGCAAATACATTGCAATGCGTTGGAGAGTAATCCTGAGACGCCGTTGAAGCTTCGCCCTTTCCTTATATCAGGACTCGTCAAACGAAGAAAGCGGGCGGG
>CBESNX010000159.1:0-4337 GCA_965531025.1 uncultured bacterium | reverse complement strand
ACGTGCTCGCGCGCATCCCGCGCGAGACCTCGAAGACACGTGACATCACCGGCGGTCTGCCGCGCGTCGCCGAGCTGTTCGAGGCGCGCAAGCCCAAGGATTACGCCGTCATCAGCGAAAGCGACGGCCGCGTCGAGTTCGGCAAGGATTACAAGTCCAAGCGCCGCATCATCGTGCGGCCCGAAGAGGACGGGGCGGAGCCCGTCGAATACCTCATCCCCAAGGGCAAGCACCTCAGCGTCCAGGAGGGGAATTACGTGCAGAAGGGCGATCTTCTCATGGATGGGAACCCCGTGCCCCACGATATCCTGCGGGTGCTCGGGATCGAGGCGCTGGCCAATTATCTCGTCAACGAAATCCAGGATGTCTACCGGCTGCAGGGCGTGAAGATCAACGACAAGCACATCGAGGTGATCTGCCGCCAGATGCTGCAGAAGGTGGAAATCGAGGCGCCCGGCGAGACCAACTTCCTGATCGGCGAACAGGTCGACAAATCCGAGTTCGAGGAGGTCAACGCCAAGGCCGCGGCCGAAGGTCTCAAAACGGCCCAGGCCAGGCCCGTCCTGCACGGAATCACCAAGGCCTCCTTGCAGACCGGCTCCTTCATCTCGGCGGCCTCCTTCCAGGAGACAACCCGGGTGCTGACCGAGGCCGCGGTCTCGGGGCGCATCGACCAGCTCGTCGGGCTCAAGGAAAACGTCATTGTCGGCCGCCTGATCCCGGCGGGCACCGGCAGCGTCATGAACCAGCTCAAGAGGATCGCCGCCGAGAACGACCGCGAAGCGGCCGAATTGGAGGCCGAGAAAGCGGCCGAGTTGGAGGCCGAGAAGGCGGCCGAGTTGGAGGCCGAGAAAACGGCCGAGTTGGAGGCCGAGAAAACGGTCGCCCTGCCGGCCGGGGAGGAGCCGAAGATCGCATAAAGCTCCGGTTCGTATCCGGCGCCCGCCGATGGCCGTCGGACGCGTTCCCGGGGCGGCGCGGGAGAGGTGGAAAACCCTTGGATTTTTTGACAGTTTTGCTTGACGGGGTTAAGTCGCGTTAATAGTATGCGGCCCTCTTTCGGGAACTGGTGGTAGGACTGCATCCTAGACGCAGTTCCACTGAATTTGACCATAACGTGAGTAGGCCGTACGGGCTGGCGCCGTTTACCCGAAGCGAGCGAGTTGTGGCTTCGGCGGCATGGTTTCGCGTCCGCGGGCGCTTCGTACGCAGGAGTTCGTACGTCTATACGGTTGTATGGCATTTGTATGGCTTTACGGGAACTTTAGAAAACTGACGTCATGCCGACGATCAACCAGTTGATCCGCAAGCCGCGCAAGACGCAGATGGCGCGCAGCAAGGTGCCGGCATTGGAGACTTGTCCGCAGAAGCGCGGCGTGTGCACGCGGGTCTACACGACGACGCCGAAGAAGCCGAACTCGGCCCTTCGGAAGGTGGCCCGCGTGCGCCTGACCAACGGGTTCGAGGTGACGAGCTACATCCCCGGCGAAGGCCACAACCTGCAGGAGCATTCGGTGGTTCTGATCCGCGGGGGGCGCGTCAAGGACCTGCCCGGCGTGCGCTATCACGTCATTCGCGGAACGCTGGATACCCAGGGTGTGAGCGACCGCCACAGGCGCCGCTCGAAATACGGCGCCAAGCGGCCGAAATAGGGCAAGAGAAGATGTCCCGTCGCCGCGCAGCCGAGAAACGCGAAGTCCTGCCGGACCCCAAATACGCCGATCCGGTGCTCACCAAGTTCATGAACTGCCTCATGTTCGACGGCAAGAAATCGGTCGCGGAAAAGATCGTCTACGACGCGCTCGACGCCATCGAGACGAACACCCGCAACGACCCGCTGAAGGTTTTTCACGACGCGCTCGAGAACGTCAAACCGGCCCTCGAGGTCCGTTCCCGCCGGGTCGGCGGCGCCACCTATCAGGTGCCCATCGAGGTTCGTCCCGACCGGCGCCAGGCGCTGGCCATCCGGTGGCTCATCGATATCGCCCGCAACCGGTCGGAAAACACGATGGTGGAGCGGCTGTCGGGCGAGCTGCTCGATGCCGCGCACAACCGCGGGGCGGCGGTCAAGAAGCGGGAGGACACCCACCGCATGGCGGAGGCGAACAAGGCCTTCGCCCATTACCGCTGGTAATTCGCAAGTTACGCGAGGCGTTTCGGTCATGGCGCGCACGACCCCGCTCGAGAGATACCGCAACATCGGCATCATGGCCCACATCGATGCCGGCAAGACCACGACCACCGAGCGCGTCCTGTATTACACCGGCCGTTCCTACAAGATCGGCGAGGTCCATGAGGGGACGGCCACCATGGACTGGATGGAGCAGGAGCAGGAGCGCGGCATCACCATCACCTCCGCCGCGACCACGTGTTTCTGGCGGGGCCACCGCATCAACATCATCGACACGCCGGGCCATGTCGACTTCACCATCGAGGTGGAGCGCTCCTTGCGGGTGCTCGACGGCGCGGTCGCGGTGTTCGACAGCGTCGCCGGCGTCGAGCCCCAGTCGGAGACCGTCTGGCGCCAGGCCGACAACTACGCGATTCCGCGCATCTGTTTCGTCAACAAGATGGACCGCGTCGGCGCCGATTTCTTCCGGTGCGTCGACATGATGGCCGACCGCCTCGGCGCCACGCCCCTGGTGGTGCAGCTGCCGGTCGGCGTCGAGACCGGTTACGCCGGAATCCTCGACCTCGTCAAGATGAAGGCGGTGATCTGGAAGGAAGAGGCCTTGGGCGCCGAGTACGCCGAAGAGGAGGTTCCCGCCGATCTCGCCGAGCAGGCCGCCCAGTACCGCTCGAGGCTCATCGAGACGGCGGTGGAGCGGGATGACGACGCCCTGGAGGCGTATCTCGAGGGCAAGGAGCCGGACGAAGCGACGCTGAAGCGCTGTATCCGCCAGGGCACCATTGGCGGCGCCTTCGTTCCCGTTCTCAACGGCGCCGCCTTCAAGAACAAGGGGGTGCAGCCCCTGCTCGACGCGGTGGTCGATTATCTTCCCTCCCCCGCGGACGTCGCGGCCATCCGCGGCGTCAAGGCCGGCAGCGACGAAACCGTCGTGCGTCACAGCAGCGATGAAGAGCCCTTCTCCGCGCTCGCCTTCAAGGTCATGACCGATCCCTTCGTCGGGTCGCTGACCTTTATCCGGATCTATTCCGGCATCCTTGCCAGCGGCTCTTTCGTCCTCAACGCGGTGAAGGACAAGCGCGAGCGCATCGGGCGGATGCTGCTGATGCATGCCAATGCCCGCGAGGACGTCAAGGAGGCGCGGGCGGGCGACATCGTGGCCCTGGCCGGGCTCAAGGACACCACCACGGGCGATACGCTTTGCGCTCCCGAGAGCCCGGTCGTAATCGAACCCATGGAGTTCCCGGACCCGGTCATCGAGGTCGCGGTCGAGCCCCGGACCAAGAGCGACCAGGAAAAGATGGCCCAGGCGCTCTCGCGCCTCGCGGCCGAGGATCCTTCCTTCCGCGTCACCACGGATGTCGAGAGCGGCCAGACCGTGATCAAGGGCATGGGCGAGCTGCACCTGGAGATCATCGTCGACCGCCTGAGGCGCGAGTTCAGCGTGGCGGCCAATGTTGGGGCGCCCCAGGTGGCCTATCGCGAAACCATCACCAGGATGGTGGAGACCGACTACATCCACAAGAAGCAGACCGGCGGCGCCGGCCAGTTCGCCCGCGTGAAGATCCGGTTCGAGCCCCTGGAGCAAGGCGAAGGCTACCAGTTCGAAAACGCCGTCGTCGGCGGCGCGGTGCCCAGGGAATACATCTCCGGTGTCGGGAAAGGGCTGGAAAGCGCGAGGGAGTCGGGCATCCTGGTCGGCTTTCCCGTCATCGACTTCAAGGCGACCCTGACCGACGGGGATCACCACGACGTCGATTCCAGCACCCTCGCCTTCGAGATCGCGGCGCGCGCCGCCTTCCGGGAAGGCATGGCGAAGGCGGGACCGGTCCTTCTGGAGCCGATGATGCGGGTCGAGGTCGTGACGCCGCAAGATTACATGGGCGACATCATCGGCGACTTCAAAAGCCGCCGGGGCGAGGTTTCGGGCCTGGATCAGCGCGGCAATGCCCGGGTCATCTCCGGCCTCGTGCCCCTCGCCAACATGTTCGGCTACGTCAGTGCATTGAGGTCGATGAGCCAGGGCCGCGCCCAGTTCACCATGCATTTCGCCCATTATGAGCCTGTGCCGCAGGCGGTGGCGGACGAGGTCCGGGCCACGCTGGCCTGACCGGGGATCGGCAGGGGGTTCGCACTTAAACGGGGAAGGCAGCGATGGCGAAGGCGAGATTCGAGCGGACGAAGCCGCACTGCAACGTGGGGACGATTG
>CBESNX010000158.1:0-4350 GCA_965531025.1 uncultured bacterium | reverse complement strand
CGTTCGAGCTGGGCGAAAGGTGGCTCGTCCCCAAGGGGCTGCGCCTGCGCGCGGAAACCTGAGGCAGATCGCGGGACGGGGATGGTCGGGGCGGCCGGATTCGAACCGGCGGCCTTCTGCTCCCAAAGCAGATGCGCTACCAGGCTGCGCTACGCCCCGAATAACGCCATTCGCGACGCGATGCGCTGAGATACACGAACCCCACGGCGACGGCAAGCTCCGAAATCCCTTTCCACCCCCCTTTTGCAAGCGGCGCCGCTCGGGCAATATAGGCCCGCCCGCGGGCCCCTGGTGCGGCGCGAAGGCCTACTCTAAGGAGGATTCGTCCATGTCCACGCGAACGCTCAACATCACCGATTCGCTTCACGATTACATTCTCAAGGTGTCGCTGCGCGAGCCCGAGGCGCTCCGCCGCCTGCGCGAGGCGACCGGGGCGCTGCCCAACGCGGGCTGGCAGATCGCCCCCGAACAGGGCCAGTTCATGGCCCTTCTGGTCGAGCTCGTCGGCGCGCGCCGGACCCTGGACATCGGGACCTTCACGGGATATTCCGCCCTTGCCGTGGCCCTCGCCCTGCCCGACGACGGCCAGGTGATCGCCTGCGACATCATGGAGGAGTGGACAGCCTTGGGGCGCAAGTTCTGGCGGGAAGCCGGCGTCGCCCACAAGGTCGATCTTAGGCTCGGACCCGCCCTTGAGACGCTCGACGGGCTCATCGCCGAGGGCCAGGCGGGCAGCTTCGATTTCGCCTTCATCGATGCCGACAAGCAGGGCTATCTGGACTATTTCGAACGGGCGCTCACGCTGCTCCGCGCCGGCGGGCTGATCTGCGTCGACAACGTCTTGTGGAACGGCCGCGTGCTCGACCCCGAGCACGAGGGCGCCGACACCCGTGGCATTCACGCTTTCAACGAAAAACTGCGTGACGACCAACGGGTTACCTTGAGCCTCGTGCCCATCGCCGACGGCGTGACCCTGGCGCGGAAACGGGGCTGAATAATGGGAATTAATATTTTGATAACGATTTGACGATTGCTAAACAGACCCTTTGCGAAACATTCATAAATTTCGAAAGGAAAATTTAGAAGAAAAAATCGGGAAAGACTAAGTTATCATTAATAAGTTGTTAAGGACATTGGTGTTCCAATCACGATTACCGCTGGTTGAGGGTGATGACTCCCTCGGCCGAAGAGGAAGCATGCCAATGTCGAAGATTGCATTGCTGCTCAGTCTTCTGGTTCTGCCTCTGTCTCTGCCGGCGCAGGCGCAACAGATTTGCACGAACCGGTCCGATGTGCTCGGTCATCTCGCCAACAAGTATTCCGAGGCACCCGTGGCCTTGGGGCTTGCCAGCAACGGCGGCGTGATCGAGGTGCTGAGTTCGAATTCCGGCAAGACATGGACCATCATCATTACCATGCCCAACGGTATCTCGTGCATGCTGGCGGCGGGGGAAGGTTGGGAAAGGTTGCCACCGCTGGCTGTCGTCAGACCCGCCGGACCGGGCGTCTGAGTTGGCGCCGTTCGCCGATCGTGTAACGGCGCATTGGCGGAATGCCGGCCAGGCTTAGCGCCGGGCCCTGCTGCGTATCGAGACAACACTAAGGTGAGGCCCCGGCGCGCGCTGGCCGATTCGGCGCGCCGCCGGGCTTTGACAAGCGCGCGGCATTGATCTCGTCCGGCGGGCACATGTCCGCCGGCGGGTTTCGCCAGGCACATTGTCCGCGATTCTGGCCGACCCGCCGGTCACCGGTCACCAGATCGCGCGGATCGCGGCCTCAGCGCCCGCCGCGGAAAATCGGGTGCACCACCCTGTCGCCCGGCTTGATTTCGAGGCGCTCCGCGGCGCCGCCGTTGATTTCCAGGACGGCGCGCACGGGACCGGCCGAGGGAATCGAGGCAAGGGATCCCGGCACCGTCCGCTCGGCAATGTTGACGATTACGCCGTTTGCGGCGATGAACAGGATGTCCAGCGGGATAAAGGTGTTCTTCATCCACATGGCCACCAGTGTTTCCCGGCCGTAATCGAACAGCATGCCGGCGTCGGGCGCGAGTGATGGGCGGTACATCAGTCCCTGGGCCCGTTGCGCATTCGTCGCGGCAAACTCGACCCGGAAGCGGTGCCGTTCGCCGCGCGCCGTCTCGATCGCGAGCTCGGAAGTCTCGAAGGTGACGAGCCCGCCCTCCTCCGCGAGCGCGCCCCCGCCGCAGGCGGCGAAACCCAGTGAGGCGGCCATCAAGAGGACAGAGAACCGGCGCCGCGACTTTCCCATCATGGCGCTAGTACTCACTTTCATAGAAAGGTACGACATATGATCGTCTTTTCGCGGTCTCCGGCCAGCAAGCGCTGCGCCGGCGATGCGGGGACATCGGCAAGCGGCGCCGACGCCCTCCGGAGGCCGCGAAAAGCGACCCCTTGGGCGGCCTTGCACGTCCTTCGGGCGTCGTCGCGCGGCCCTTGTGATGGACCACCATCACGGCGGACCACGCTCCTGGCCGAGAGAACTTGCAAGGCCGTCAGATGTGTCACCCTTCTATGAAAGTGAGTACTAGGATAGCGGCGCCCCGGCGCCGGGTAAACTCGCGAGAAAATTGCGCACGAAAAACGCCCGCGCCGTCCAATGCCCCGCGGAATGGGCGCGCGAACCCGGCAAATGACCTTCAGATGAGGCGGACCTCGGTTGCCTGCGGTCCCTTGGGACCCTCGGCGATCCGCACCTGCACGTTCTGACCCGCCTGCAGGCGGGTCATGCCCGAGCGGCGCAGGGTCACCATGTGAATGAACACGTCCCGCTCGTGTTCGGCCTCGCTGATGAACCCGTATCCCTTGTCGGGATTGAACCACTTCACCGTCGCGTCGACGAAGTCGCCGGCGGGATTCGGCGGCTGCTCGAAGGCGCGATCGCCCTCGTCGCGGGGAGGGCGGCTTACCGGCTGGGCGGTGCTGGCATCGACTTCGATGATCCGCGTGACCTGCAGGCCCTTGGCGCGCCGCAGCAACTGGCAAAGCACCGTGGCTCCGGGCTGAAGCTCCTCGTAGCCCGCCTCACGCAACACCGAGAGGTGCAGGAACGCATCGTTCGGTCCGTCAAGCGGCGTAATAAAACCGAACCCCTTGGCCGTATCGAACCATTTGACGGTACCCCGGACTTCAAACGGCTCTGCCGGTTCGTCGATGTTACTCAACTCACTCATGCAGGCGTTCTTCAGAAGAAAAACACTCCTGCATGAAGCCTACCACTTTTTCCCAAAAGTTACAATCGGGCCATGCCGTTTATAAGATTATGATGGCGCGGCCGAATGGGTGCGCCGCCTATCAGAGCGCGGGCTTCCGGGCTTGCCCCCGGAGCCCTTTGCGCCGCGGCTTCGGCGTGACGCTGTTGCGGGGTGGCGACGGTCGTACGAAGAAGCCGGGCTTACCGGGATGGGCAAAGCCCCTTGTTGAAATGCAAAGCCCACGCGGCTAGCCTTGGCTCGCCGGCTCGAACCACCGGGACGAGAGGTTTTGTCCCGACTATCATGGTTGCCCCGACAGTTCCAGCTGAAAGGAATCGCATGGTCTTCAAAACACTTCTGGTTCACTTGGCCGATGACGAAGGGCATGGGGCGCGCCTCGCCGCCGCCTTCGATCTCGCGCGGCGCTTTGAGGCCCATATCACGGCCCTTTACGTCCTCACTCCGGCCGACATGCCCGTCGCCATCGAAGGGCGCGGGGCCTCGGTGGAATACATCGCCGAAGCGACGGCCATTGCCAGGGAAAAGGCGGCGGCGATGGAGGCGGAGTTCCGGAAGCGCTGTGAGAGGAAGAAGATCTCTTGGGAATGGCGGTGCGTGGCGGGCGAACATTTGAAACTTCTGGCCGAACATTCCTTCGTTGCGGATCTCGCGATCGTAAGCGAGCAGGAACCCCACGGCATCGACGAAGTGATCACGATGCACGGGCCCGATTACCTGCCGCTGGTGGCCGGATGCCCGGTGCTCGTGCTGCCGCGCGCGGGCAAGACGGATGTCGCCGCGAAGCGGGTGCTGGTGGCCTGGACGCCGAGCCGCGAGACGCTGCGCGCGGTCCGCGACGGCCTTCCGTTCCTCGCGCAATCGAAGAAGATCTTCCTGCTCGCCGTCGACCCGCGCGAGCGCGACGATGACCCGGGCGTCGGCATCAAGACGTTCCTTGCCCGGCACGGCCTCGAGGTGGAGGCCGAGTTCCGGCCAAGCCGCGGCATCGACCGGGTGGGCGAGGCCATCATCGCCGCCGCGGACGAATTCGGCGCCGACCTGATCGTCATGGGCGCCTACGGCCATTCCCGTCTTTACGAACTGATCGTGGGCGGCGCGACGCGCCATGTGCTCGG
>CBESNX010000157.1:0-4353 GCA_965531025.1 uncultured bacterium | reverse complement strand
GAAGACTCAAGCCCACAATTCAGTGGCAACGAGGACGGATTTTGCTACAGTTTCGTCATGGCAAAGGAACGTTTGGGAAATGTCGGCCAAAAGGCGCGCGGACAGCGCAGGACTGAGGGTGCGCCCCGTTTTCCAACCGTTGCTGCCGACGCCCAGCTTTCGCCCGACGAGCGGTTCTACAGGGAAGAGATCCAGCTTGCGCTGCGCAACAAAGGCATGCCTCTGGAAGGTCTGCGTTACCCCGTCACCCCGACCACGATGCACTATCTCCTCGTCCACTTCGACATTCCGCAGGTGAACGTCGAGGAGTGGCGGCTCGATGTCGGGGGACTGGTTTCGAAATCCCTGAGGCTCAGCCTTGATGACATCAAGCGGCGTCCGGCCGTCACGCTGGCGATCACGATGGAGTGTGCGGGCAACGGACGCGCGCTTCTGAACCCGCGGCCCATCAACCAGCCGTGGGGGCTGGAGGCCGTCGGCACCGCAGAGTGGACCGGAACGCCGCTGCGAGGAGTTTTGGAGGAGGCGGGCCTAAAGGACGAAGCCGTGGAGATCCTCTTCACCGGCCTCGATCGGGGCGTACAGGGAGACGAGGTCCAGAGCTATCAGCGCAGCCTCAGCGTGGACGAGGCGATGCGCGAAGAAGTGCTGCTCGCTTACCGGATGAACGGCGAGCCTTTGCCGCCCCCGCACGGCTACCCGCTGCGCCTTGTGGTTCCGTGCTGGTACGGCATGACCAGTGTCAAGTGGCTCGATCGTATAGAAGCCGTCGGAGAGCCGTTCCACGGCTACCAGATGGACCGTTCCTATCGGATTTCCCAAACGGAGGACGAGGCCGGCGAACCCGTGACGCTGATCAAGGTGCGCTCGCTCATGGCGCCTCCCGGCATCCCGGATTACATGACCCGCGATCGCCTGGTGGAGGCAGGCCCGGTGACGCTCACGGGGAAAGCCTGGGCCGGCCGGCTGGGCGTCTCTCGCGTGGAACTCAGCGTTGACGGCGGCGCGACCTGGTCGGACGCGGAACTGGGAGAGCAAGTCTCCCCTTACGCCTGGACGGCATGGTCGTTCGGGTGGGACGCCAGGCCCGGCAGGCACACGCTCTGCGTGCGCGCCACCGACAGCGGAGGCAACGTGCAACCGGTGGACCAGCCCTGGACCTACCTCGGGATGAGCAACAATATGGTCCAGCGCGTCGATGTGCTGGTGGAGTGACGAAGACGCGTCACGCTTCCCTCGCCCCTGCTTCCTTCTAGCCCGCGAAGCTCAGCGTCGGCAATCCGCGCACACCGAGGGGCGCCTCGAAGAGACCGCCTGCGAGGGGCTGTTCCGCTCGCGCCCGCTTATCAAGCCCGATGGCGGCGGAGGTGATGTAAAGCGTCTCCAAGTCCGGCCCGCCGAACACACAGCTCGTCACCTGGGCAACCGGCAGATCGACGACCCGGTCGACGGAACCGTCCGGGGCGAAGCGCGTGACCCGCCAACCGCCCCAATGGGCGACCCAAAGGAACCCGTCCGCGTCCGTCGTCATGCCGTCGGGGCACCCGTCGGCCTCTTCGAAGCGTATGAGCGGACGCTTGTTCGCGAGCGTGCCGTCGGCGGCGAGATCGAAGGCGTAGACGGTCCTGCCCATACTGTCCGCATGATAGATCGTCCGCCCGTCGGGGCTGAACGCCGGGCCGTTGGTCACCGTGTAAGCGCCGTCCGTGCGGCGCCAGGTGAGATCGGGATCGAGGCGGTAGAGCCATCCCGTCGGCTCCCTCTCCTCGTCGTCCATCGTGCCGGCCCAGAAACGGCCCGCGGCATCGCACTTGCCGTCGTTGATGCGATTGTTCGGCCGGTCCGGCTCCGGGTCGCCGATTTTCCCGATCCGGCCGTCCGGCAGATCGAGGAAGGCGAAGCCGCTCTTGAAGCCGGCGATGAAGCCGCCGCCCCGGCGCCGCGCGATACAGCCGATGCGCTCCGGCATCGGCCAGCTCCGCATGGCGCCGCTCGCCGGCGCATAGCGGTGCACCGCCGGCGCCTTGATATCGACCCAGTAGACCGCCCCCTCTTCGGCGTCCCAGATCGGTCCCTCGCCGACCACGGCCCCGGCGGGCCAGACACATTTGACTTCGCTCATGAGCGATCACGCCGTCTCGACCCGGCGCCGGCGGCCTTCATCTGCGCGCGCCGCCTGCGCGGCGAAGAACGGGTGGCGCAGATTGACATTGATGCGGTCGTCCCAATACGCGACCGTCACGTCCTCGACCTTGTGCCGGGTGTCGTTGGCGGCGTTGTTGACCAGCACCCGAATCGGCCCCAGCTCGCCGCCGGTCCGCTTAATCCTCGCGCGCGGGGCCTCGATGTCGCGGAGGCCGTAGTGGATGAAGACCGGCTCGGGCGCGCCGGTCTTGGTGGTCTCCTCGGCCAGCGCTTCCGAATCCTCGACCAAGAGATCGACGAAGGCGACGCGCGAACCCTGGGCGCAGAAGTGCTCGACGATGCCGGCGCCGATGCCTGCCCTCCGCCCGTGACGAAGACCACCCGGTCCTTGAGGCTCGGGTAGCTGGCGAAGCCGCTCGTCTCCGGGTCCTCCGCTCAATGGGACTCGCGGGGCACCGCCGCGCCGCGCTTGCCGACCAGGAAGTCGAGGTCGCAGCCGCGATCGGCCTGGAGGACGTGGTCGAAGTAGAGATTCTGGTAGCCGCCCGGCATCGGCGCCTGCGGCGGCGTCCACGCCCGGCGCCGCTCGGCCAGCTCGTCGTCGGATACCTCGAGGTGCAGGCGCCGCGCCGGCACGTCGAGCTCGATCATGTCGCCGTCGCGCACGAGCGCGAGCGGTCCGCCGGCCGCGGCCTCCGGCACCGCGTGCAGCACCACCGTGCCGTAGGCGGTGCCGCTCATCCTGGCATCCGAGACGCGGATCATGTCCGTGACCCCCTTCTCCAACAATTTCGGCGGCAGGCCCATGTTGCCGACCTCGGCCATCCCCGGATAGCCGCGCGGCCCGCAGTTCTTGAGCACCATGACGCAGGTTTCGTCGATGTCGAGTTCGGGATCGGCGATGCGCTGCTTGTAATGCTCGATGTTCTCGAACACGACGGCGCGGCCCCGGTGGCGCATCAATTCGGGGCTCGCCGCCGAGGGTTTGATGACCGCGCCGTCCGGCGCCAGGTTGCCCCGCAGCACGGCGATGCCGCCGCTCTCCGTCAAGGGGTTGTCGAGCGGACGGATGACCTCGGCGTTGTCGTTCACGGCCTCGGCGCAGTTCTCCCAGAGGGTCCGCCCGTTGACCGTCAGCGCGTCCCGATGGAGCATGTCCGCTTCCCCGAGGGCCCGCATCACCGCCGGCAGCCCGCCGGCGTAATAGAAGTCTTCCATCAGGAAGCGGCCCGACGGCATCAGATCGACGATCGTCGCCACGTCGCGGCCGAGCCGATCCCAGTCGTCCAGCGTGAGCTCGACGCCGATCCGGCCGGCCAGCGCGATAAGGTGTATGACGGCGTTGGTCGACCCGCCGATGGCGCCGTTGACGCGCACCGCGTTCTCGAACGCCTCGCGGGTCAAGATCCTCGACATGTAGAGGTCCTCGCGGACCATCTCGACGATGCGGCGTCCGGCCATGTGGGCGAGCACGTAGCGCCGCGAATCCACGGCCGGGATCGCCGCGTTGCCGGGCAACCCCATGCCCAGGGCCTCGACCATGCAGGCCATGGTCGAGGCGGTCCCCATGGTCATGCAGTGGCCGGCCGAGCGACTCATGCAGGATTCCGCCTCCATGAAGTCGGCGAGCGACATCCGACCCGATTTCACGTCCTCGCTGAAGCGCCAGACGTCGGTTCCCGAGCCGATCTCGCTGCCCCGGAAACGGCCGCTCAACATCGGTCCCCCGGATACGGCGACGGCCGGGAGATCACAGCTCGCCGCGCCCATCAGGAGCGCCGGGGTCGTCTTGTCGCAGCCGACGAGCAATACCACGCCGTCGATCGGATTGGCGCGGATCGATTCCTCGACGTCCATGCTGGCCAAGTTGCGGAACAGCATCGCCGTGGGCCGAAGGTTGGTCTCGCCCAGCGACATCACCGGAAACTCGAGCGGCAAACCGCCCATCTCGTAAACGCCCCGCTTGACGTGTTCCGCGATCTTGCGGAAGTGCGCGTTGCACGGCGTCAGTTCCGAGAAGGTGTTGCAAATGCCGATCACCGGACGACCGTCGAACAGGTCATGCGGCAGCCCCTGGTTCTTCATCCAGCTGCGGTGAATGAAGCCGTCCTTGCCCGCGGAACCGAACCATTCGGCGGAGCGGACCTTCCTGTTCTCATCGGACATTGCGATTGCTCCGTCTTTCCCTTGTTGTCTTGAAAGCAGCAG
>CBESNX010000156.1:0-4365 GCA_965531025.1 uncultured bacterium | reverse complement strand
GGGGGCCGACCTCGAGAGCGCCAACCTCCAGGGGGCCGACCTGCGTTTCGCCAACCTCCAGGGGGCCAACCTTTTCGGGGCCAAACTCCAGGCGGCCAGACTCGAACGCGCCGAGCTCCAGGAGGCCAACCTCCGCTTCGCCAAACTCCAGGGGGCCGACCTCGTTCGCGCCAATCTCCAGGAAGCCGACCTCGACAACGCCGACCTCCAGGGAGCCGACCTCCGCTTCGCCAAGGGCCTGACACAGGAGCAGCTTGATCGGGCCTGCGGGGATGCAGACACCAAGCTGCCGGAACACCTAAAAGATCACAAAATGAAGCCGTGCCCGGAGGAGAGCAAGTAGCTCTGCGCCTCGTCGACGCAAACGCCGCCGCCGGATGGCCGTGGACGCAACTTTGGTGTAATGTGGCGCAAGGTTCGCGGCAGCCGGGAGATGCCGGGCGAAAGCAACTTCAGCCTACACGGGAGCAGTGACGTGAGAATCACCCAGCGCGTCAAGAGAATCCTCGCCCATTACGAAAGCGACTGTCCGGGCACCAAGGCCAACCTCGCCCGCATCCTCATGCACGGCAAACTCGGCGGCACCGGCAGGCTCGTGATCCTGCCGGTGGACCAGGGCTTCGAGCACGGGCCCGCCCGCAGCTTCGCCCCCAATCCGCCGGCCTATGACCCCCAGTATCACTTCCGGCTCGCGGTCGACGCCGGCCTTTCGGCCCACGCGGCGCCGTTGGGCAACATCGAGGCCGGGGCGGGCAGTTTCGCCGGGGCCATTCCCACCATCCTCAAGGTCAACAGCGCCAACGCGCTGGCGCGCGACAAGGAAGGCGCCGATCAGGCGGTCACCGGCTCGGTCTCCGACGCACTGCGTCTCGGGTGCGCGGCCGTGGGCCTGACGATCTATCCCGGCTCGGACGCGGCCAATGACATGCTCGAGGAGCTGCGCGAGATCGCGGAAGAGGCCAAGGCGGTGGGGCTCGCCGTGGTGGTGTGGTCCTACCCGCGCGGCGGCGACCTCTCGCGCGCCGGCGAGACGGCGGTCGATATCGTGGCCTACGCGGCCCACATGGCGGCGCTCATGGGCGCCCATATCATCAAGGTCAAACCGCCGACCGGGCACCTGGAGCTCGAGGCGGCGAAGAAGGTCTACGAAGAGCGCAAGATCCCGATTTCGACTCTCGCCGAGCGCATCCGCCACGTCGTGCAGTCCTGCTTCGACGGCAAGCGGCTGGTGGTGTTCTCGGGCGGCGAGGCCAAGGACACGGAAGGCATGCTTGCCGAGGTGCGGGCGATCCGGGACGGCGGCGGCACCGGCTCGATCATCGGCCGCAACACCTTCCAGCGCCCGCGCGCAGACGCGCTCGAGATGCTCGATACCATCATCAAGATCTACCAGGGGAAGGCCTAAGTCGCCCGCCGCAGTGCGCCCGCCCACTCTCGCCGCCCCGCCCGGCGCGCCCCGTTGACGCCTGTTCGACCATAGACCCTGCCTGCATGGCCCAGCCCTTTGAGCCCGAAGATCCGGCCGCCATGACCGAGAGGTGCCGTCTCTACCTGATCACGCCGGGGGAGCTGGACCCGGGTCCGTTCCGCGAGACCCTGGCCGAGGCCCTCGATGCGGGCGACGTCGCGTGCGTGCAGCTCAGGCTCAAGGATGCCGACGACGGCGCCATCCGCCGCGCCTGCGAGATGTTGCTGCCCGTGGCCCGGGACCGGGGCGTGGCCTTGCTTCTCAACGACCGGCCCGATCTCGCGGCGGAAACGGGCTGCGACGGGGTCCATATCGGGCAAAAGGACGCGACTTACGAGGAGGCCCGAAACCTCGTGGGCGAGGACGGGATCGTCGGCGTCACCTGCCACGATTCCCGCCACTTCGCCATCGTGGCGTGCGAGAAGGGCGCCGATTACGTCGCCTTCGGGGCCTTCTATCCGACCGCCACGAAGGATGCGATCGGCCGTCCCACGCTCGAGATCCTCGAGTGGTGGAGCGAGCTGATGACCGTGCCCTGCGTCGCCATCGGCGGCATCAAGGTGGAAAACTGCGCCCCCCTGATCAGGGCCGGGGCGGATTTCATCGCCGTGGTTACGGGCGTTTGGGACTTCGAGGCCGGTCCGGGCGCGGCGGTCAAGGAGTTCAACGCCAAAATCGACGAGGTGCGGCGGCAGGCGGCGGGCGCAACGAAGGACGGGTGAGGCGGTTGCGCGTTCCCCATCAGGGACGTCGGCAACAGCGGGGCGCGAGCACACCCGCCGGGCGGGAATCGAGACGCCGTCAAGACGCGCCTCCATTGCCACAGGCCCAACAAGCTGTTAGGTTCCGCGCCCTATACTCAACCCCCGTGGCCACACGAAAGCCGAAAGACGATCACGGCCATGAAGATCAGCGGCAACGCCATCCGCCCCGGCATGGTCATCGAACACCAGGGGCGCCTTTGGGTCGCGGTCAAGATCGCCCACACGCAGCCCGGCAAGGGCGGGGCGTATTTGCAGGTCGAACTGAAGGACATCCGCGACGGCACCAAGCTCAATGAACGCTTCCGTTCGTCCGAGTCGGTGGAACGGGTCCGGCTGCACCAGAAGCAATACCAGTTCCTCTATGCCGACGGGGGCAATTTCACCTTCATGGACAACGAGACCTTCGATCAGGTCACCGTCAACAGCGATCTGATCGGCGCCCAGCAAGTCCCTTTCCTGCAGGACGGCATGACGGCCACGCTCGAAAGTTACGAAGGCTCGCCCATCAGGGTGCGACTGCCCGAAACGGTGACGATGGAGGTGGTCGAGACCGAACCGGTGATCAAGGGCCAGACCGCCGCGTCGTCCTACAAGCCGGCGATGCTCGAGAACGGGGTCCGGACCACGGTGCCGCCCCATATCGAGACCGGCACCCGGGTGGTCGTGAGCACCGCCGACGGGAGCTACGTCGAACGGGCCAAGCCCTAGGGCGAGGGCGCCCATGGCCGTCAAGTCCGCCCTCATCAACGTCATGGAAAAGGCGGCGCGCAAGGCGGCGCGCGGCCTGATCCGCGATTTCGGCGAGGTCGAGCAGCTGCAGGTCTCAAAAAAGGGACCGGCCGATTACGTCAGCGCCGCGGACCTCAAGGCCGAAAAGGTGTTGCGGGAAGAACTCGGCCGCGCGCGCCCCGACTTCGGATTCCTCCTGGAGGAGGGCGGCGAAATTCCGGGCGCGACCGGCCGGCATCGCTGGCTGGTCGACCCGCTCGACGGCACCACCAACTTTCTGCACGGCATTCCCCACTTCTGCATCGCCATCGCCGTCGAACGGACCGAGGACCGCGGGCACGAGACCGATATCACCGCCGGCCTCGTTTATGACCCGTTGCGGGACGAAATGTTCTGGTGCGAAAAGGGCGCCGGCGCCTATGTCAACGACCGCAGGCTCCGGGTTTCCGCCCGGCGCAAGCTGTCCGAGGCCGTGATCGCCACCGGCATACCGGTGCAGAACAAAGCCGACCACGAGACCTTCCTCGCCCGGCTTGCGGCCGTGATGAAGGTCTCCTCCGGGGTGCTGCGTGCGGGCGCCGCCGCCCTCGATCTCGCTTACGTGGCGGCGGGGCGCTATGAAGGGTTCTGGGAGACGGGCCTCAACCCCTGGGACATCGCGCCCGGTGTCTTGCTGGTGCGCGAGGCCGGGGGTTACGTCACCGAGATCGGCGGCGGCCACAACATGTTCGAGACCGGCAGCATACTCGCGGCCAACGGCCAACTGCACGCGGAGATCGGCGAAGTGCTGCGCGGCGCGCTTAGCGTAAAAGCCAGCCCTTGAAGCGCCCTTCCGACGCGCCACCGATCAGCACCTTCGGGGTCCTGCCGGCCCCGCGGGGGCGCCCGGAGGAGCGTAAACCAGTTGTCCCAAATTCCGCCCTGGGCTATTGTGGCCCATCGTCGGAACCAAAGCTGTAAACGGCACAAACCGCCTTCGGAAGCGGCAAGTCCATGAGTCTTCATGCATCGCAAATCACGGTGCCGGTCGGGACGAATGTCCGGGCCCTTCTCGTCGCCATGGCCGCGCTCACGGCCTTGAGCCTGCCCGGCTTGGCGGCACGCGCACAGCAACCGGCGGTCGTTGGCGGCGCCGGCGAGGCCAGCGTCGAGGTCGATCTCAGTGTGCTCGACGAATTAGGCGCCGCACCGGCAACTCCGGGCCTTTTGATGCCCGAGAGCAACCGCGGGCTGGGCGAGAAAATCATCCTCAGGCCTCCGGGCAAGACATCCGCGGGAAAGCCGGCGGTCCCGGCGCCGAGCCCCGCGCCGCCCAAACCCGCGATCGCGGCCGAAAGCGCGCCCGAGGCAATGCCCGCGCCGAAACAGGCGCCCCGAGACCCGGTGGCGCGCGAGAAGGCGCCG
>CBESNX010000155.1:0-4404 GCA_965531025.1 uncultured bacterium | reverse complement strand
TAGCATATGACAGCTTGTAGCCTTACGCAATGCAAGCGGTATTGCGTCGGCGGCGCTTCTTGACGGCAGAACTCCGGAATTGGTTATGGCCCAGCTCAGTGAACAGGCGATTCTCGACGCGCTCAAAGGTATCATCGATCCCGACCGCAATCAGGACATCGTCAGCCTCGGCATGGTTTCGGGGCTGGCGATCAAGGACGGCAATGTGGCCTTTGCCATCGAGGTCGAGCCCGCGCGCGGGCCCCATCTCGAGCCCTTGCGCGCGGACGCGGAGAAGGCCGTGTTTTCGCTTCCCGGGGTGACCTCGGTGACGGCGGTGCTGACGGCCGAGCGCCCGCCGCAAACTTCGTCCCGGGCATCGCCCCAGGCGGCGCCCCAACCCGCCTCCCCCGATTCACCGGCGCGCGCCGACGTCGCGGCGGCGCGCCGGCAGGCGGGCACGGACCAAATGCAGGGCGGACAAAAACCCCTGGTGCCGGGGGTCGGCGCGATCATCGCCGTCGTCTCCGGCAAGGGCGGCGTGGGCAAATCCACCGTCGCGGTCAACCTCGCCCTCGGCCTCGCCGCCGGCGGCCGCAAGGTCGGTCTTCTCGACGCCGACATCTACGGGCCTTCCGTGCCGCGCATGATGGGCATTACGGGCCGGCCCACCTCGCCCGACGGCAAGGTCCTGATCCCGATGGAGAACTATGGCGTGAAATGCATGTCCATCGGCTTCCTGGTCGCCGAGGACACGCCCATGATCTGGCGCGGCCCCATGGTGATCGGCGCCCTGGAGCAGATGCTCCGCGACGTCGAGTGGGGCGAGCTCGACGTTCTCGTCGTCGACATGCCGCCGGGCACCGGCGACGCCCAGCTCACCATGGCGCAAAGGGTGCCCCTGGCGGGCGCGGTGATCGTCTCCACCCCCCAGGACATCGCGCTCCTCGACGCCCGCAAGGGACTGGCGATGTTCCGCAAGGTCGAGGTGCCCGTGCTCGGCATCATAGAGAACATGAGCTACTTCATCTGCCCCGGTTGCGGACACCGCGCGGAGATCTTCAGCCACGGCGGCGCCAGGGCCGAGGCCGAAAAGCTGGGCGTGGATTTCCTCGGCGAGGTGCCTCTCGATATCGCCATCCGCGAAACCTCCGACGGCGGCCGGCCGATCGTCGCCTCGAACCCGGAGGGCGAGAATGCCAAGCTGTTCCGCGACATCGCGGACAAGGTGTGGGAGAGCCTTGCCGCGAATAAGGCGGCAACGGAGCGCAAGCCGCCCCGGATCGTGGTCCAGTAGGCCCGGCCGCAGGCTCAAGAGCGCCGGCGCGCGCGCGCCCCGCGTGAAGGCGGGAACGGGTGTTTTTTTCAAACAGGGGAACGTCGAGAGAGGCCGCACGGCGCGCCTTGAGCGGTTGTGAAGGGCTTAACCCTCGCGCCCCAGCGCTTCCATCATCTCGCGCCACTCGCGCTTGCTCATGCCGCTTTCCTCCTGGCTCACCTCCTCGCCCGCAAGCATGCGCTTGACCGCCTCGAGGCCGGCGGCCGAGAGGTCCGCCCCGCCCATGCGGTAATCCACGAACGCCTCGTGCACCAGCGGCACCCAGCGCTCGACCGTCTCCAGCATGGCCTTCGCGTAGACGCGGATCTCGTATTGCGCGTGGTCGTCGGCGCGCAGGGAAAGAAAGTGCAGAAGATTGAAAAGGTCGATCTTCCAGTACCACTGCGTGTAGAAGTTGAGGCTCAGGTTCATGCGCGCAAGCTCGCGGGCGAGGCCCGCGCGCTTTGGGTCGGTCACGTTGCCCTGCTCGTCCTCGTTCAGCATCTCGGCGTAGTGGTCGTAGGCGCGCTCGGCATCGGCGCGCAACAGCTCCAACACGCGGTGCGCCTCCTCTCCCTCGAGCGCCGCGCCGCGCCCCTGGCGGCTGGTGCGCGACTGGGTCGCCAGGTCCTTGGGCGCGGGGACGTAGAACTCGTTGTCGAGGATTGAGTAGCGCGCCGAGTACTCGTTGACGTTGGCGGTGCGGTGGCGGATCCACTGGCGGGCGACGAAGATCGGCAGCTTCACGTGGTACTTGATCTCGCACATCTCGAAAGGCGTCGTGTGCCGGTGGCGCATGAGGTAGCGGATCAGGCCGCGGTCCTCGCGCACCTTCTTGGTGCCGCGGCCGTACGAGACCCGCGCGGCCTGCACCACGGCCCCGTCGTCCCCCATGTAATCGACGACGCGGACGAAGCCGTGGTCGAGCACGGGCAAGGGCTGATACAGGATCTCCTCGAGCGCCGGCACGGTCACCCGCCGGGTCTCGTGGGTGGCGGCCCGCGACTCCTCGATCTCCGCCTGTTGCTCGGGGGTCAGGGGCATGGACGTGTTCCGTCATTCAACGTGCGGCGCACTTTAGCGGCTCCGCGGGCGGAAGACCATAGTGGGCAAGGGGGCTCGGGCGCATCGCGCTCGACGGAGGCCGGCGCCGCGCTCATGCCCCTTCCAATGTTCGGGCGCAGCCCCTATATTTAGGCCTGTCGGGAGACCGACTATGGCAATAAACGTCATGCGGCATAAGCGTTGCGGACCCGGGGGCAGTACCCGGCGCCTCCACCAAAATTCTTGAACCCCCGGCGACGGGTTTTGTTCAAGGGGGCGAAACAGGATCGACGCGCGTGGTAAAGGCATGGTTTTTGCCCGGTATGATACCGCCGTTATCGGGTCAACCTAGAAGTGCGAACGACAACAAAGTCGCACTCGCTGCTTAAATCCGTTTAAGCAAGCGCGGCCCGGGGGGCGCCGGGCAACAGAAGCCCCCCACTCGTCTTCCTCTGTGTAGTCCTGTGGCGGGACGAATGAAGAAGAATCCGCTGCAATACGACAAGATGATCGAGACCGCCCTGCGCGGCGTCGTCCGTCAAGCCCTGGAGCATGCGGCGGAGTTCGGCCTTCCCGGCAACCATCATTTTTACCTCACCTTCAAGACCGGCCACTCCGGCGTGAAGCTGCCGGAGCATCTGCGCGCCCAATACCCGGACGAGATGACCATCGTGCTGCAAAACCAGTTTTGGGGCCTGGAGGTGAGCAAGGAGTGTTTCGAGGTCACCTTGTCCTTCAACGACGCGGCCGAGCGCCTGACCATACCGTTTGCGGCGCTGACGGCCTTCGGCGATCCCTCGGTCAAGTTCGGCCTGCAGTTGCAGGCGCCCGTGCAATCGGTGGCGGCAGAGGGGCCGTCCGTACCCGCACCCGCCGGGGGCGAATCGCCAAAGCAACCCGACAGGCCCCTAGCGGGAGAAAAAATGCCGGAAGAAGAGAAGGAAGAAGAGAAGCAGGAGAAGGGAGACGGCGGTCCGGAAAAGATCGTCTCGCTTGACGCCTTCCGCAAAAAGTAGTCTCTCATCCTTCGCGGATTTTCCCCGTCGAGCGGCGGACCCCATGCCCGGTTTCCCGCGTCCGGGACGCCGAGAGGGGCTTGCATCAAACGGCGCAGACGAAACGGCGGTTGAAAATAATGGAAGAGCGACCCCCCGAGGCCGGCGAACCGCCATCCGCCGACGAAACCGAACCCCGGGTTTATCCCGAATACCAAGGCAGAACCTCGGAGTTTTCCGGCATCGTCGTCCGCAACGCGTTGCTCGGGCTCGTGACCCTCGGATTTTACCGATTCTGGGGCAAGACGCGTCTCAGGCGGTATCTTTGGAGCCACATCGGCTTTCTGGGCGATCGGTTCGAATATACCGGTCTCGCGCAAGAGCTTCTGCGAGGATTTCTCGTTGCGCTCGCCATCTTCGCCCCGATCATCATCCTCTACGTCGTGGCGGAGATAATGGTCGAAAGCGAGGCAGCGAAGGAAGCCATGCAGGCGCTTAACCTCCTCGCGTTTTACCTGCTCATTCAGTTTGCCGTCTACCGCGCGCGGCGGTACCGGCTGAGCCGCACCCAGTGGCGCGGCATTCGCGCCGGCCAGAGCGGATCGGCCGTAAAGTACGCCCTGCGCGCGCTCGCACACCTGTTCGTTGCGTCCATCACCTTCGGTCTTGCTTACCCGGTGATGAGAACGCGGCTGCAGAGTTATAGGCTCAACAACACCTGGTTCGGGGACCGGTCGTTCAAGTTCGACGCGCGCGCGCGCTCCCTGTTCCCCCGATGGTTCGTTTGCTGGCTTTTGCTTCTGCCCACGCTCGGGCTATCCTACTTCTGGTACAGGGCGGCGGAGTTCCGGGTCTTCGCCGCACATACCAGCTACGAGGACCTTCGTTTCGACTCGAACATCACGGGCGGAAGCCTGCTCTCGATTTATCTCATCCTGTTCGTCGCCTTCCTCGGCGCGTGGTTGGTCATTGTCGCAGCTGTGGTAGCTCTGGGAGCCTTGGTGATATTTGTGTTGATCCAGGGCGACGCGCAGGGCCTCGGCTTAGCGACTGAGGAAGCGGGCTATG
>CBESNX010000154.1:0-4411 GCA_965531025.1 uncultured bacterium | reverse complement strand
AAGGGCGGGGCCTATGCCAGGTTGCATGCCCTGCAGTTTGCAGAGGAGTCGCCCGCGGGCGAAGCGCGGCGGGCGCGAGCCTGAACGGTGGCGCTCCTCAAAGCTATAACCCGGATCGATCTGGTGCGAAGGTTGCTGGGCACCGTCCTCGCCCGGTGCATCCGGCTGGTTTACCTCACCGGCCGCTGGCAAGCGCGGGGCGGCGAGATCCCGAGGCGTTTCTGGGATGCGGGGAAGCCCTTCCTGCTCTGCTCCTGGCACGGACGGACGGTGATGTTGCCCTGCTCCTGGGACCGCAGGGTGCCGATTTACATGCTCGTCTCGCGGCACCTGGACGGTCAGCTCATCGCCCACACGGTGAAGCACTTCGGCATCCGCACCATCGCCGGGTCGACATCGCGCGGCGGCGCGGGGGCGCTGCGCGCCATGCTGAAAATCCTGGCCTCCGGCAACTGCGCCGGCATCACCCCGGACGGCCCCCGCGGACCCCGCATGCGGGCCAGCGCCGGCGTCGTCAACGCCGCGCGCTTGGCGGGCGTCGCCATCGTGCCCGTCACCTTCGCCGCGAGGCGCCGCCTCGTGCTCTCATCCTGGGACCGCTTCATCGTCCCCCTTCCCTTCACCCGCGGAGTTTTCGTCTGGGGCGAGCCCATCGAGGTGGCCCGCGACGCCGACCCCGAGACCCGCGAGCAGGCCCGGCGCGAGGTCGAGGACAGGCTCAACGCCCTTTGCCTCGAGGCCGACCGCCTGGTCGGGGCCGCTCCGGTGGAGCCCGCGCCCCTGTCGGTCGAACCGGTCCCGGACAACGGGCCGGACGAGGGCGCCGGCGAGGCCGGCGCAATCACTGACGAAAACAGCCCCCAGGGGCTCACAGCCACAGGCAAGACCCAATGACGCCGGCGCTTTACCGCGGGTTTGCCACGCTCGCCCTTCCGTTCATCAGCTGCTACCTTGTCCTGCGCCGGGCGGCCGGCAAGGAAGACGCCGAGCGTTTCGGCGAACGCTTGGGCGTTGCCGGGCGCGCCCGTCCGCAAGGGCCGCTGGTGTGGCTGCACGCCGCTTCCGTCGGCGAGGCGCTCTCGGTCCTGAGGCTCATCGAACGGATCATCGACGACTATCCGAAACTCCGCATGCTGGTGACCACCGGCACCGTCACCTCGGCGAGGCTTCTCGCCGAGCGCCTGCCCGCCCGCGCCTTCCATCAGTACGTGCCGGTTGACCGGCCGGCCTGGGTGCGCCGCTTCCTCGACCATTGGCGGCCGGATCTCGCGCTGTGGGTCGAATCCGAGTTCTGGCCCGAGATCGTCGGCGCGACCCAGGCCCGCGACGTCGCCATGATCCTTGTCAACGCCCGCATGTCGGGAAGATCCTTCGCGCGGTGGCGACGCCTGCCGGGCCTGATCCGGCCGTTGCTCGCCGGCTTCCGCCTGTGCCTCGCCCAGAATGAGGGCGAAGCTGGGCACCTTCGCGCCCTCGGCGCCCCTTCCGTCAAGGCCCCGGGCAATCTCAAACTCGCCGCCGGGCCCCTGCCCGTGGACGCCGACGAGCTGCGCCGGCTTTCCGGCATGGTCGGGGACCGGCCGATATGGGTCGCGGCAAGCACCCACGCCGGCGAGGAACGGATCGCCGCCGAGGTGCACAAGATGCTCGAACCCGACCATCGGGGGCTCTTGACCGTGATCGTGCCGCGCCATCCAAGCCGCGGGCCGAGGATCGCCAAGGCGCTCGGCGCGGGCGGCCAGCTCATCGCGCTCCGTTCGGCGGGCCAATCCGTTGCCCCCGAAACCGGCATCTACGTGGCCGACACCCTGGGCGAGCTCGGCCTTTTTTACCGGCTTTGCGGCGTCGCGTTCCTCGGCGGCTCGCTCGTCCCCCATGGCGGGCAGAACCTGCTTGAGCCGGCGCGGCTCGGCTGCGCCGTGATCCACGGGCCCCACATGGGCAATTTCCGCGCAATCGTGGAGCGGATGCGCGCCGCGAAGGCCAGCATCGAGGTCGCGGACGCGCCGGGCCTCGCCGGAGCGGTCGCATCGCTCCTGGCAAACCCGGAATTCAAGGCAAGGCACGCCAAGGCCGCGCAGCGCGTCGCCGTCGCCAAGGACGGCGTGCTCGACGCCGTGGTCCGCGAACTGGCGCCGTTTCTCGACGCCCTGGCGCAAGGCGGCGCCGTCGATGAGGAGACCGGGCGTGCGCGCGCCTGAATTCTGGCGCAACGGTCACGGCGTTGCGCCCCTGCTTCTCGCGCCTTTCGCCCGGGTCTATGAGGCGGCGGGGGCCGCCCGGCGGGCGCTTGTACGCCCCCTCAAGGCCCCGGTGCCCGTCATCTGCGTCGGCAATCTGGTGGCGGGCGGGGCGGGCAAGACTCCGGTGGCGCTCGCCCTCGGCGGCTATCTCAAGCGGCTGGGCAAAGAGGTTCATTTCCTGACCCGGGGCTATGGCGGAAGGGAACGGGGGCCGATCCGCGTCGATCCCAGCCGCCACGACGTGCGCGACGTGGCCGACGAGGCGCTGCTGCTCGCCGGGCGCGCGCCGACCTGGGTCGCGCGCGACAGGGTCGCCGGGGCGAAGGCCGCGGCCGGGGCGGGCGCGCGCATCATCGTCATGGACGACGGTTTTCAAAACCCCTCTCTTGTCAAGGACATCTCGTTCCTCGTCATCGACGGCGGCGCCGGATTCGGCAATGGCCGCGTCATCCCCGCCGGTCCCCTGCGCGAACCGGTCGAAGCCGGGCTCAAGCGCTGCTCGGCGGCGGTGCTGATCGGCGAGGATCGCTGCGGCATCGCCCCGCGCATCGAGAGCGAGGCGCAAGCCCCGGGCGGCGCCGCGGTGCCCGTGCTCAGGGCGCGCCTCGCGCCCGGCCCCGAGGCCCGGGAGCTCGCGGGCCGGCGCGTCGTCGCCTTCGCCGGCATCGGCCGGCCGGAAAAGTTCTTCGCGACGCTGGCGGAGATCGGCTGCACCATCGCGGCCCGCCATGGGTTCGCGGATCATCACATTTACACGCCCGACGAGATCATGGGGATTTGCGAGGAGGCGCAGGCGCTGTCCGCCGTGCCGGTGACGACGAGAAAGGATCTCGTGCGCCTTCCGGAAACGGCGCGCCCCATGGTCAAGGTGCTGAGCGTCGATCTTCGGTGGCAGGACGAAGAAGCGCTCGCTTCCATTCTGGGGCCGGTGGTGAGCGATGGCTGATGCATCCCGCCGGCGTCCCTTTTGGCGAAAGTACCTCTTGCAGCCGCTGGAAGCGGCGCTGTTGCACCTGGCCTACTATCTGTTCGCGGCGCTCTCCTTCGACCTCGCCTCGGCCATCGGCGGTTGGCTCGCCCGGACCATCGGGCCGCGCCTCAAGGTCACGGAGACGGCGGTCCGCAACCTGAAGCGGGCCTTTCCGGAAAAATCGGATGACGAGATCGCGCATATCGTCCGCGGCGTGTGGGACAATCTCGGGCGGGTGTGCGGCGAGTACCCGCATCTTGACGAGCTGGACCTGTACGAACCCGGGGGCCGGGTCGAGGTGGTCGGGGCGGAGTATGTGGACCTGCTGCGCGACGACGGCAAGGCGGGCCTTTTCTTCTCGGCCCATTTCGGCAACTGGGAGCTGGCGTCCATGAGCGCGACGCAACGGGGCCTGCCGCTCACACGCATCTATCGCCCGCCCAACAATCCACTGGTCGACCGGCTGATCCGCCGCGCGCGCCGCCACATCACCGGCGAGCTTCTGCCCAAGGGCTCGGAGGGCGCGCGCCGGACCATCGGGATCGTGCGAGGGGGCGGGCATCTCGGCATGCTGGTGGACCAGAAGTTGAACGACGGCATCCCGGTGCCGTTCTTCGGGCGCCCCGCCATGACCGCCCCGGCGCTGGCCCAGATCGCCTTGAAGTTCGGCTGCCCGGTGATCCCGGCGAAGGTCGAGCGCGTGCAGGAAACGCATTTCTTGATCACCCTCTATCCGCCCCTGGAGATGCCTGATACCGGCGACCGCCGGGCCGACGTCAAGGCCGGCATGGCCCTCGTCAATCGAACCATCGAAGGCTGGGTCCGCGAACGTCCCGAACAGTGGCTGTGGCTGCACCGGCGCTGGCCGGATTGAGGGGGCAACGCCCCTTTGCCGCGCAGCGAAACGCGGTGCGATAAATTGACGCATCTTTTGGGAAAGCACACCGGCAGGCTGCTATTCGCCGGGCTCGGGGACTTCGATCCAGGTGCCGGCCGCCCTGACGACCTAGAGCACTATCCGACCAAATTGAACCATTTGACCGGGATGGTTTTGCGGTGCCTTTTTATGAAATATCCGGGCCAGGCGCGCTTCGCATGGCGATGCGAGGGTTTCCAGATTCTGGAAACCGGCAAAGATGCGCCACGACGCCACGGCGCAAAAGGACCCGGCCTGCGGTGGGGCGAATCGGCTCCCCGG
>CBESNX010000153.1:0-4415 GCA_965531025.1 uncultured bacterium | reverse complement strand
GAAAACCGATTTGCCGCCATCAAATTGATTCCATCTGGCCGGATAGTGCTCTAAGGCGACGGAGAAGGGGTGATGAAGATCGCGGTCATGGGTGCCGGCGGCGTCGGCGGGTATTACGGCGCCCGCTTGGCCGCCGCGGGCGAGGAGGTCGCGTTCATCGCCCGGGGCGCGCACCTCGCCGCCATCCGGGCGCGCGGGCTCAGGGTCGAAAGCGCGCGCGGCGACGTGCACATCCATCCGGCGTTTGCGACCGAGGATGCCGCCGAGGTCGGCCCCGTGGACGTGGTGCCGTTCGCGGTCAAGCTCTGGGACACCGAGGCGGCCGGCGCGGCGGTGCGGCCGCTGCTGGGGCCGGGGACGGCCGTGATCTCGCTCCAGAACGGGGTCGTCGCCGAAGAAAGGCTCTCCGACATCCTGGGGCGTGAGCACGTCATGGGCGGGGTGAGCATCATCTTCTCGAGCATCGTCGAGCCCGGCGTCATTCGCCACACGGGCGCCGTGGCTCGGCTCATCTTCGGCGAACTCGACGGCGCGCGTTCGGCGCGGGCCGAGGCCTTCCTCGCCGCCTGCCGGCGCGCGCGCCTCGATGTCAAGCTGAGCACCAACATCGAAAAAGACCTGTGGGAGAAGTTCGTCTACCTGGTCGCGCTCTCGGGCCTGACCTCACTCAAGCGCAGCCCCCTGGGGCCGATCCTCGAGGATCCGGAGAGCCGCGCCATGTTCAAGGCCGCCATTGCGGAAGCGGTCGCCGTCGCCCGGGCCAAAGGCGTGCCGCTTGCGCCCGACGTGGTGGAGACGTGCCTGGCCATGTCGGAAGGGCTGCCGGGCGAGGTGCGCTCCTCGATGCTCGACGATCTCGAGCGCGGTGCGCGCCTGGAGCTGCCCTGGCTCAGCGGCGCGGTCGTGCGCATGGGCCGCGCCCTCGGCGTCGAGACGCCTGTCCACAGTCTCATCGTCGACGCCCTCGAGCGCCACGCCATGGGGCGGCCGCGAGAGGGCTGAGGGAGTGGATTTGGCCGCTTTTTCCTTGCATCCCGGCACCGAGGCTGAAAGATTCCCCGATAGCGCGTGGGAAAGAGACGAGAGGGTTGTATCTGGCGGCCTCGCCGCCCCCGCGCGTGCGTGCCGAACGGCCGGGAAATCGATGCGGGGAGAACGAAGTGAGTGATTCGCAAGGCCCGGCGCCGCGCTGCGTCGCCCTCGTGGGCACCTATCTCAGCGGCAAGACCACCTTGCTGGAAAGCCTTCTGTTCGTCTGCGGTGCGGTGCCGCGCAAGGGCACGGTCAAGGAAGGCAACACGGTGGGCGACTCCGCGCCGGAGGCGCGTGCCCACCAGATGAGCACCGAGGTTTCCCTCGCATCCGCGGAGTTTCTCGGGGACCCCTGGATCTTCCTCGACTGTCCCGGGTCCATCGAGTTTCTGCAGGAAACCTGCAGCGCCTTGATGGGCGCGGATTCGGCGATCGTCGTCTGCGAGCCGGTGATCGAGCGGGCCATGACGGTCGCGCCGATTCTCAAGTTCCTCGAGGATCACGAGATTCCCCACGTCCTGTTCATCAACAAGATGGACACGGCGGCGGCGCGCGTGCGCGACGTTCTCGAGGCCCTGCAGGCGGTTTCGACCCGGCCGCTGGCGCTGCGCCAGGTGCCGATCCGCGAAGGCGAGCGGGTCACGGGGTACGTGGACCTGGTCAGCGAGCGGGCTTATGCTTACCGGCCAGGCGAAAATTCGGATCTCGTTCCGCTGCCCGACACCATGGTGGAGCGCAAGGACACCGCGCGCACGGAGCTCCTCGAGACGCTCGCCGACTTCAACGACACGCTCCTGGAGCAGTTCCTGGAAGACGTGACCCCCGAGAAAGAGGAGATTTACAAGGATCTGGCGAAGGACTTGGCGGAGAGCCTGATCGTGCCGGTGTTGCTCGGCGCGGGCCTCCAGGATCACGGCACCCGGCGGCTCTTGAAGCTATTGCGCCACGAGGTGCCGCAGGCCTCGGTGACGGCGGCCCGCCGCGGCGTCGAGGGCTCGGGCGAGGCGCTGGCCCAGGTGTTCAAGACCTACTACATGCCCCATACCGGCAAGCTGTCGCTGGCGCGCGTTTGGCGGGGCTCGATCAAGGACGGCATGACCCTCGACGGGTCGCGGATCGCCGGCCTGTTCCACATGCACGGTCAGCAGGTCGACAAGGCGCAAAGCGCGAGCGCCGGCGACGTCGTGGCGCTGGGCCGGATGGAGGAGATCAATACCGGCGACGTTCTCACGCCCTCCGGCAGCGGCAAGGAGGACCTGCCCTGGCCGGAGAAGCTCGCGCCCGTCTATGGGCGCGCCGTCGCGGCCGAGAGCCGCAGCGACGAGGTGAAGCTCACCGGCGCCATCGGCCGGCTCTCGGAGGAGGACCCGTCGCTGGTGCTGGAGCAGAACCCGGACACCCAGCAGGTGCTCTTGTGGGGGCAGGGGGAGATGCACCTGCAGATCGCCTTCGAGCGCCTCGCCCACAAGTACAACCTCAAGGTCAACGCGCACCCGCCCGATGTGGCGTACAAGGAAACCATCCGCAAATCGGTCGCCGAGCACGGCCGCTTCAAGCGCCAGACGGGCGGTCACGGCCAGTTCGGCGATGTGCATCTCGACATCAAGCCGCTGCCCAGGGGATCGGGCTTCAACTTCAGCAACTCCATCGTCGGCGGCCACGTGCCGCGCCAGTACATCCCCGCGGTCGAGGCCGGGGTGAAGGATTACATGCGCCGGGGGCCGCTCGGCTTTCCCGTGGTCGACGTCGCGGTGACGCTGACCGACGGCTCCTACCACGCGGTCGACAGTTCGGACCAGGCCTTCAGGCAGGCGGCCCGCATCGCCATGACCGAGGGCATGGTGAAGTGCGACCCTGTGCTGCTGGAGCCGATCTTTCAGGTCCGCATCACCGTGCCCAACGAGTTCACCTCCAAGATGCAGCGGCTGATCTCGAGCCGCCGCGGCCAGTTCCTCGGCTACGACGCCAGGCCGGGGTGGAGGGGCTGGGACGAGGTCTCGGCCAACCTGCCCCAGTCGGAGTTGCGCGACCTGATCAACGAGCTGCGCTCGCTGACCCTGGGGGTCGGCACCTTCACCTACCAGTTCGACCACCTGCAGGAACTCGCCGGCAGGCAGGCGGAGCAGATCATCGAGCAGCGCAATCAGCGCCAGACCGCCGCCGCGGGGTAGAGCACTATCCGGTCAAATGGTTCCATCTGGCCGGATAGTGCTCTAGCGCCTCAAGGCCCACGAGAAAAACGCCTGGATGCTGCGCGCCATGCTGGCGTAACATCCTTGGCGCGCCGGGTGCTCACGAAAGGTTTATTTGCGCCGGCGGCGGACGGAGCTTACGTCTGGCCACGGATGAACTGCCGGAGAGAACGCGGATGCTGATCAAGATCAAGCGCGGCTGGGAGCTTCCTGAAAGCGCCGCGACGCCGGAGGACGTGTTCCTGCGCCGCCGCAATCTGGTGAAGACGCTGGCGGCGGGCCCGATCCTCGCCTCGACACCGTCCCTTCTGCTTGCGGGCTGCGGCGAGGAGGAGAGCCAGGCCGGGGACGGGGGCAAGCCGGCCAAGGCAGCGGCGTCGGAAGATCCATCCGCCTCCCTCTATCCCGTGATGCGCAACCCGCGTTACAAGCTGGACCGTCCGCTGACGGATGAGCGGTGGCTCACCACCTACAACAACTTCTACGAGTTCGGATCGCACAAGCAGATCCACCCGGCCGCCCAGGCGTTGCCGATCCGGCCGTGGACCGTGACCATCGACGGGATGGTGGAGAAGAAGATCACCATCGCGATTGACGATCTGCTGAGGAAAATGCCCCTCGAGGAGCGGTTGTACCGTCTCCGTTGCGTCGAGGCATGGTCGGTAACGGTCCCCTGGAGCGGCTTCGCCCTGAAGGCGCTCGTCGGCTTCGCGCGGCCGCTGCGCGCGGCCAAGTACCTCAGGATGGAAACCTTCCAGAATCCGTCGGTGGCGCCTGGGCAGAAGCAGTTCTGGTATCCCTGGCCCTATATCGAGGGCCTGACGATCGATGAGGCCACCAACGAGCTCGCCTTCATCGCCACCGGCATGTACGGCAAGCCGGTCCCGAAGCAGAACGGCGCGCCGCTGCGCCTTGCGGTGCCGTGGAAATACGGCTTCAAGTCCGTCAAGTCGATCGTGAAGTTCACCTTCACGGAGCAGCGGCCAGAGACCTTCTGGGAAACCGTCGCGTCCACCGAGTACGGTTTCTGGGCCAACGTCAACCCCAAGGTGCCCCATCCCCGCTGGAGCCAGGCGACCGAAAGGGTGATCGGCACCGACGCCCGGGTGCCGACCCGCATCTTCAACGGCTACGGCGCGTTCGTCGCCGGCCTGTATAAGGGGTTGGAGGGCGAGCGGCTGTTCATGTAGC
>CBESNX010000152.1:0-4434 GCA_965531025.1 uncultured bacterium | reverse complement strand
CCGCAAGCCGTATGCGCGCCCCTTCCGTGGCCTCGACGGGCAGCGGCAGGGGCGCGGTTTGCATCTGGGCGTAGGGAAGCCAGATATGGGATAAGCCGTCTTTGAGCCACGCCGGCGCCGTATCTTCGGATTTTCGCGTCATGCGGTGAGCGCGCGCGGGATCGCGGGGGGAGGCGCCGGACCCTCGCGGCCCCTCACGTTCCTCATCAGGCCTTGGGCGGCATGGCGTGCAGGCCGAGCCGCTCGAACAAGACCCGGTCGGCGTCGTCTTGCGGGTTCGCCGTGGTGAGCAGCCTCTCGCCGTAAAAGATCGAGTTCGCCCCGGCAAAGAGGCAGAGCGCCTGAAACTCCTCGCTGAGTGCGAGCCTGCCCGCCGCCAGGCGCACGATGGAAGCCGGCATCATGATGCGCGCGACCGCGATGGTGCGGACGAACTCGAAGGAATCGAGCTCCTCGAGATCCCCCAACGGCGTGCCGGGAATCCGGACCAGCATGTTGAGGGGCACGCTTTGCGGGTGCTCCGGCAGGTTCGCGAGCGTGACTAGCATGCCGGCCCGGTCGTCCCGGGACTCGCCCATGCCGAGGATGCCGCCGCAGCAGACCTTGATCCCCGCATCGCGCACATGGCCCAACGTCTCGAGCCGCTCCCGGTAGGTCCGCGTCGTGATGATTTGCGCGTAGTACGCCTCCGAGGTATCCACGTTGTGGTTGTAATAATCGAGCCCCGCGTCCTTGAGGCGCCGGGCCTGCCCGGCCGTCAGCATGCCGAGGGTGACGCAGGTCTCGAGGCCCAGCGCGTTGACGCCCTTGATCATTTCGACCACTTTCTCGAGGTCGCGGTCCTTGGGGCCGCGCCAGGCGGCGCCCATGCAAAAACGCCCGGCGCCCAACTCCCGCGCCTTTTTCGCGGCCGCGAGGACGTCGGCGAGCTCCATGATCTTTTCCGCCTTGAGCCCGGTCACATAGCGCGCGCTTTGCGCGCAGTAGCGGCAGTCCTCCGGGCAGCCGCCGGTCTTGACGTTCAAGAGGGTGCTCAACTGCACCGCGTTGGGATCGAAGTACCTGCGGTAAAGCGTGTGCGCCCTGAACAGAAGATCGTTGAACGGCAGGGCGAAAAGACCGAGCGCCTCGTCGCTGGCCCAGTCATGGCGGATGTCCTTAGGCTCCGAAGCCTTCGCCCGCCGCGAGGACGGCTTCGCGCTCCTGCCCCGGGCCTCGTTCTTATCAAAACCGCGGCTTGACGCCATGTTTTCACCTTCTGCACGGCACGAAATGGAAACCATCGCCCTGTCTCTCAGGCCTTGAGCGGCGCGCCAAGTCTAGACGAAACGAAAGCCCGCCCGCCAGAGAAAATCGGCCGCGGCCGGGCGCGCGCTGATGCGCGCCCCAGTCGCGGGCGAAACGCGTCGCGGGCGAAACGCCTGGGCGCTTCCCCTTGGCATGCCCGCGTTTTCCCTCCACAATCGGGCTATGAAGATTGCCCTGGACGACGCGAGACCCATGGACACCCTCGATAAGTTCGCCGGCGACAAGCTCGCCCGAATCGCGGCGGGCAACCTGCGCCGCACGTTGATACCCACCGGCCGGCTGCCGCCGATCGCGGCGGAGCGCGACGGCCGCAAGATGATCTCCTTTGCCTGCAACGACTATCTCGGCCTGACCCAGCACCCGAAGGTCAAACAGGCGGCGATCGAGGCCATCGAACGCTATGGCGCCGGCGCCGGCTCCTCGCGCTTCGTGACCGGCAACAACCCGCTTTACGACGCGCTCGAGGCGCGCCTGGCCAAGCTCAAGGGCGCCGCATCGGCCTGCGTCTTCGGCAGCGGCTACCTCGCCAATATCGGCATCCTGCCCTCGCTCGCGGGTGAGGCCGACCTGATCCTCGGCGATGAGTTGATGCATTCCTGCCTGCACGCGGGCGCGAGGCTGAGCCGGGCGACGATGCTGCTTTTCCGCCATAACGACGTGGGGCACTGCCGCGAGCTTCTCGCCACGCACCGGGCTGCGCATCCCAAGTGCCTGGTGATCACCGAGGGCGTGTTCAGCATGGACGGCGATCGCGGGCCGGTCGGCGAGCTCGCGGCCCTCGCCCGAGAGTTCGACGCCTGGCTCTTGACCGACGACGCCCATGCGCTCGGGGTGATCGGCGCGGGTAAGGGCAGCGCCTTCAGGATAAGCGGGAAAATCGACGTGCCCCTGCAGATGGGGACGCTCTCGAAGGCGGTCGGCGCCTACGGCGGCTACCTCTGCGCTTCCGCGTCGGTCATCGACTTCATCAAGAACCGGGCGCGCAGCCTGATCTACAGCACGGGGCTGCCGCCCGCGGTGATCGCAAGCTCGATCGCGGCGTTGGAGCTTATCGAGACCGACCGGGAGCTCGTCGCAAAACCGCTCGAGAAGGCCCGCCTGTTTACCGAACGGATGGGGCTCACGCCCGCGCAAAGCGCCATCGTTCCCGTCATCCTGGGCGAGCCGGAAACGGCGCTTCGCGCTTCCGCCGCCCTGGAAAAGCAAGGCTTCCTCGTCACCGCCATCCGCCCGCCGACCGTGGCCGAGGGCACCTCGCGCCTGCGTTTCACCTTCTCCGCCGCGCACGCCGACGCGGACATCGTGCGGCTCGCCGACTGGTTGCGAAGTTCAGGGATCGGCGGCTGAGCGCCATGGCGGAGAGTCCCGGAGGTCCCGGCCTTTTCATCACCTCCTCCGGCACCGGGACCGGCAAGACGCTCGTTGCCTGCGCGCTCTGCCATCAGCTGCGAGCGAAGGGGCGCAAGGTGCGGGCGCTCAAACCCGTGATCAGCGGCTTTCGCGCGGCCGAGGCGGAGACGAGCGATACGGGCCTCCTCCTCGAGAGCCTCGGGCTTGCGGTCAGTTCCGCGAACATCGAGCGCATCTCGCCGTGGCGCTTCGAGGCCGCCATCGCGCCCAACATGGCGGCGCGAAGGGAGGGTGGAGAGATCGACCTTGCGGCACTCACCGACTTCTGCCGCGCCGCGCTTGAACGGGATAACGTGACGCTGATCGAGGGGGTGGGCGGGGTGAGCGCGCCGTTGAGCGACACCGCGACGGTGATGGACTGGATGGCGGCGCTCAAGCTTCCCACGCTCGTGGTTCTCGGAAGTTACCTCGGCGCCATCTCTCACGGTTTGACGGCCATCGAGGCGACCGCCGGGCGCAACGTCCCGATCGCCGGCATCATCGTCAACGAATCACCCGAAAGCCCCGTCGACCTGGCGGAGACCGTGGAGACTTTTCAGCGCTTCCTGCCCGATTATACGATCCTCCCGGTCGCGAGAGTGGCCCCGGACCCGCGCCCCTGGGAGAAGCTCCCGGACTTCACCGCGCTGGTGGAAAGTCGGTTTCCGTGAGGTGGCGGACCGGCCCGCCGCAGGCCCGGCATGGGGTCCCTGTGTAGGATCTCAGTGCGTCACGACCACGCGACCGTCGCCCACCTTGTCCAATACATTGACCGTGACGTCCGAACCGTAGCGTCGCAACATGAGGTCCATCCGGCTCCCGCCGACCGTGAGCGAGCGTATGACCATCTTGTCGAGGAAATCGGGCAGCCGCGGATGGCTGAACCGCACCTCCTCGGTACGATGGTCGAACCCAAGGCCGAGGCACGCCTTGATCAAGGCGAAAGGCGCGGCGCTCGCCCACGCCTGGGGCGAGCAAGCCACGGGGTACAAGGTCGGACCCTTTCCGGCACGCCGCCTGAAGCCGCAGAACAACTCCGGCAGACGCCGCAAGTCCATATAGACGCCGGCATCGAAAATACCGGAAAAGAGCCGCTGGATGTGCTCATGGAGTCCGTAACGGGCGAAACCCAGCGCGATCAGTGCGTTATCATGGGGCCAAACCGAGCCGTTATGGTAGGACATCGGGTTGTAACGCGCCTCCGACGTCGCCACCATGCGCACGCCCCAGCCCGAAAAGAACTCCTGCCCCAGCAGCGTATTCGCGATGAGCGCGGCCCGCTCCGGTTTGGCAATACCCGTAAAGAGGACCTGTCCGGCATTCGAGGTTCGTACCCGGCACGGCTTCTTTTCGCCATCGAGTGCCAACGCGTAAGTCGAAATCTCGTCACACCAGAAGGCCGCGTCGAAGCGTTCCTTGAGCGCCGCAGCCTGTTCGTCGAGGGTCGCCGCCAGGGCGCCGAACCCCAGCGCACGCGCCAGCCCCGCGGCCTGAACCTTGGCGCAATATACGTAGCCCTGCACCTCGCTCAGGGCGATGGGACCTACGGCCAGCCGGCCGTCCGCGTGAAACACGGAATCCTGCGAGTCCTTCCAGCCCTGGTTGGCGAGCCCGTCCGGGCTTTGTTTATGGTATTCGACGAAACCGTCGCCATCACGGTCGCCGTAGTCGTCGGTCCAGCGCAGCGCGGCCTCGAGGTTGGGCCACAGCTCGCCAATGGTCTCGAGGTCGCCGGTG
>CBESNX010000151.1:0-4456 GCA_965531025.1 uncultured bacterium | reverse complement strand
CCGGCGGGAAGGCCGGCGGGAAGGCCGGCGGGAAGGATAGAGCGGCGGCGCCATGGGGGCCGGAAAACCTGCGGGCCTTTGCGCTGCGTCAAAGGGTGTCAGACAATGTCGTGCGGGCCGGGGTCAGCGAGACGGGGCTGGCGGCTAGCGACAACCCTGGGGGGTGGAGAGATGCAAAACCTCGTAGGTTTGCACACAGTCGGCGTCGGGGCTCGAGGCGCCCTCGGCGTCGCGCCACAGGCTGTAGCGCACCAGCTCCCAGCGGTCGGCATCGAGAGCCACGGCATGGGAGTGCATCCCCGGGCGCCCGATGATGGCGGCATGGGCCTTTTCCTCCTTTTCCGCGAGTTTGGCGAGGTCCTCTTCCGCCGACACCGCGTCGACCTCGCGCACCGCGAATGTGGGGGCGATGCTTGTGTCGCAACACTCGTAGCTCAGGATGTTCCAGGTCCTTACCCGGGGCCGTCCGAAGGCTTCGATCACGGCCCTGAACACCTTATCGAGTAGAAACTCGCGTGCCGCCTCGTGCGACTCCCAAATGTAAAAGGGCGCGTAAATGCCGTCGCGGTGATTGAAAAGGAAGGATTTGTGGGTCAGCCCCTTCATCGTGTCGAACAACTCGCACCTTTCGGCCACTCGCCGGCGCACGCGATCGGAATCGAAATCGCCGGCCAGACCGATGGTGTATTGCATGGCGAGCATGACGTCACTGTCCCCCGTGAAGGTCCGCTGCTACGCTCATTCCTTTACCGCACCTGGTCGGCGCACGCAAACGCATTGACGGAATAGGTGCCATGCGTTCGGCGGAAGCGTCCGTCCCCCGAGACTCAAAAATGACGGAAGCCAGGGCTGTCAAGCACGATCCCGGCGGCCTCCGCATCGGTTACGTCAACGCCGTCTTTCCCGGTAATGAACCCGATCGGCGTCAGCGGGAGGTCGAGGTCGCGGGCAAGCCCCGCAACCGAGACGGAGGCTTCCGGCGCGACCGTGAACAGCAGCTCGTAATCATCGCCGCCGGTCATCAGCGCCGAGAGCAGGCCGGGGTCGTCGGCCAAGGCGATCCGCGCCGCGTCGGACTTGGGCAGGAGCGCGGACTGGATCTCCGCCCCCACCCCGGAGGTCTCGCAGACATGACCGAGATCGGCGATGAGGCCGTCGGAGATATCGATCGCGGCATGGGCCAAGCCCACGAGGCGTTGACCCAGGGCCAGCCTGGGGCGGGGCAGCTGGTAGCGCTCGATCGTATAATCGCGGTGCCTTTGCGCGAGGATCCCGAGCTCCCCGTTGAGCGCCTTCAGCCCCAAGGCGCCGTCCCCGATGCTTCCCGAAACGAATATCCGGTCACCGACTTTCGCCGTCGAGCGCTTCAACTCGCCGCCTTCCGGCACCTGCCCCAGGGCGCTCAGCGCCAGGGTCGCCGGTCCGTCGGTCACCACCGTGTCGCCGCCCGCAAGGGGACATTCGAATTCCCGCGCATCAGCCCGAAGCCCATCGGCGAACCCCTCGAGCCAGGCCGCGTCGGTGTCTTTCGGAAGGGCGAGCGCCAGAAGATAGGCGCAAGCTTTCGCCCCCATGGCGGCAAGGTCCGAAAGGTTGACCCGCAACAGCTTCCGCGCGACGAGTGCGGGCGGATCGTCCGCCAAATAATGCACGCCGGTCACCAGGGCATCGGTCGTCGCCACCAGGCGGTGTCCCGGCGCGATTTCGATCACTGCGGCATCGTCCTTGAGCGCGAGCGCACCCGGGAAATCCTTTGCCAGCGGCGCAAAGAACCGCTCGATCAGCTCGAACTCTCCTGGCAAGGGCCGCTTGTTCACGCCTCGGCATCCCCTTTTGCGGGCATCTCGTGGGGCCGGAAGCTGCGGGCCAGGCGGTCGAGGATGCCGTTCACGAAACCCGGCGTGGCGCCGTCAAAAAACGCGTGCGCCATGTCCACATACTCGGTGATGGCCACCCGGGGCGGGACGTCGGGCCGCTCCTTGATCTCGTAGACGCCGGCCTCCAGGATGAGGCGCAGGATGATCTCGAGCCGGTCGAACTCCCAGTCGGCGGTGAGCGACGCCGCGATCAACCGGTCGAGCTCGGCGCGCCCGGCGGCGACTCCGCGCACCAGATCGGCGAAGAACGCCGGATCGGGTTCGATCAACCTCGCTTCGGCCAACCCGCCGCGCGAACCCGGCTCCGTGAACTGGGCGATCACGGAATCCGGCGCCGCGCCGCTCAGCTCGATCTGGTAGAGGGCCTGGACCGCGGCGAGCCGCGCGGCGGAGCGCCGGGGGGCGGCTTTGGCCCTGGAGCGCCGGGACGCCTTGCGTTCGGCGCGCGCTGTCATCGCGGATAAAGACGGAAGCGGCGTTTGAGCTCGATCATCTCGAGGCAGGCCCGCGCCGCGGCGGCGCCCTTGTTCCCCTGATCCACCGCGGCCCGGACCAATGCCTGTTCCCGGTTCTCCACGGTGAGGATCCCGTAGCCGACGGCAATGGCATAGGTGCGGGCCAGGTCCTGCAGGCCCCGGGCGCTTTCCTGGCAGATGTAATCGTAATGGGTGGTCTCGCCGCGGATCACGCAGCCCAGCGCGACGTACCCGTCGAAGCGCCGGCGCCCGTCGACGACATCGAGAGAGCGTATGGCGTAGCGGATGGCGGCCGGGATCTCGAACGCGCCCGGCACGGCGAAACGCTCAAAGCTCGCGCCCGCTTCATCCAGCACCTGCCGGGCGCCACGCACCAACTCGTCGGCGATGTCCTCGTAAAAACGCGCCTCCACGATCATGATATGTGGTGCGTCCGGCATCTTGTCCCCTTAGCGGTACGATTCTCGTTCAGCGGCAAGACCATATCTCTTATTGCGCGATCGGGCAAAACCCGCACGCCGAATTTTCCGCCTCCCCTCTTAGGCCGCAAAAAAGGCCGCGGCCGCCGAAGGGATTGGCTCCCGGGCCCTGCACCAGGCCTCGCGCCCGGTCCTTGCCTAGTCCTTGCCTAGTCCTTGCCGAGAAGACGGGCGGCGTAGCGCGCCAGCATGTCGATTTCGAGATTCACCCGATCGCCGGCCTTGGCGCTCCCGAATGTGGTGCGTTCCAAGGTATGGGGAATGACGTTGACCGCAAAGCCGTCGCGCCTGACCGCATTCACCGTCATCGAAACCCCGTCGAGCGCCACCGATCCCTTGGCGGCGATATAGGGCATGAGCGCGGCGGGCGCTTGCAACCAGAGCTCCATGCCGCCGCCCCTGGGCGTTGCGCTTGTGATGCGCGCGACGCCGTCGATATGGCCGCAGACGATGTGACCGCCCAGCTCATCGCCCACCTTCAGGGCCCGTTCCAGGTTGACCGCCCTGCCCTCGCGCCATTCGCCAAGGGTGGTGCACGACAAAGTCTCGGCCGAGGCCTCGACGGCAACCCACCCCTTCCCCTTGTCGATGACGGTGAGACACGGGCCGGAACAGGCGATCGATGCGCCCGGTTCGATCGAGGCGGTCTCATAGGAGCTTGCGAACTCGAAGCGGGTATCGGCGCCGGGCTCGACGGCGCGGACCCGGCCCACATCGGTGATGATTCCCGTGAACATGACCCCGAGCTCAGTCGCGCAGCGCGTAGGTTTCCAAAAGGTCGTCGCCGGCCTCCATCACCGAAACCCGGGTGAAGGCCGCCAAGTCCGCCAGTTTGTCCACGCCGAAGGCCGCCGCCACGGCCACGCCGTCGCCGCCGATTATGCCGGGGGAGCGGAACCAGGCCAGGCGGTCGACGAGGCGGGCGCGCAACAGCGCGGCGGCAAGCCTGCCGCCCCCTTCGACCAGAAGGCGCGTCAGCCCCCGCTCGCCAAGGGCGCGCAAGGCAAGGCCCGGGTCGGGATTGCCGCTCTCGTCGGCGGCGACCTCGATCAGCTCGACCCCGCGCTCTCGGTAGGCGGCCCGCCGCGCCGCCTTGCCGCCGCCAAGGGTCACGATCCAGGTCGGGACTTCGCCGGCGCCGGAGACGAGATGGGAGGTGAGCGGCAGCCGGAGCCTGCCGTCAATCACGACGCGCACCGGCGAGCGATCCTCGAGACCCGGCAGGCGGCAGGTCAGTCGCGGGTCGTCGGCGGCGGCCGTGCCGAGCCCCACCATGACGGCGTCGTGGCTTGCGCGCAAAGCGTGGGCCCAACTGCGCGCCACATCGCCGGTGATCCACCGGCTTTCACCGCCGTGGGTGGCGATGCGCCCGTCGAGGGTGGTGGCCACCTTGAGGGTAATCAAGGGCCGGCCTTTCGTGACGCGGCTGAAGAAGCCGGCGTTCACCGCCGCGGCCTCCTCGGCGCAGACGCCGCTCACGACCTCGACGCCGGCCTCCTTGAGTCGCGCGATGCCCTTGCCCGATACCCGCGCATCGGGATCTTCGATGGCGAGAACGGCGCGCGCGATGCCCGCTTGCGCCAGCCGTTCGGCACAGGGCGCCGTTTTACCCCTGTGGCTGCAG
>CBESNX010000150.1:0-4468 GCA_965531025.1 uncultured bacterium | reverse complement strand
AGTATTCCTCGCGGTAGATGAACATCACCACGTCGGCGTCCTGCTCGATGGCGCCCGATTCGCGCAGATCGGCAAGCTGCGGGCGCTTGTTGTCACGCTGCTCGACGGCGCGCGAAAGCTGGGAAAGCGCCAGAACCGGAACATTAAGTTCCTTGGCCAACGCCTTGAGTCCGCGTGTAATTTCCGAAACCTCCTGGACCCGGTTGTCGGGCACATGGCCGGCCACCGGATGCAGGAGCTGCAAATAATCGACGACAATCAGGGACAGGTCCTGGGTACGCTTGAGCCTTCTCGCCCGGGTGCGAAGCGCCGCGACGCTCAAGGCCGGCGTGTCGTCGATGAAAAAGGGCATGGCGTCAAGGGTCCGGCTGGCGGCCACCACCTTCTGAAAGTCGGCGTTGGAAATTTCGCCCTTGCGGATCTTGTCCGACGGCACGCCGGCGGCTTCGGCGAGGATGCGGGTGGCCAGTTGCTCGGCCGACATCTCGAGCGAGAAGAAACCGACGACGCCGCCGTCCACCACCTTCTTGTGCCCGTCCTCGTCCACTTCCGTCTTGTAGGTCTTGGCGGCATGGTAGGCGATGTTGGTGGCGAGCGCCGTCTTGCCCATCGACGGCCGGCCCGCCAGCACCACCAGATCCGAGGGATGCAGCCCGCCGAGCAGCTTGTCGATATCGGCGAATCCGGTGGCGAGACCGGCGAGTCGGCCTTCGCGCTTGTACGCCGCCTCGGCCATGTCGATGGCGCTCGTCAGCGTCTTGGAGAAGGGTAAGAAACCGCCCTCGTACTGGCCGGTGGTGGCGAGATCGAAGAGCTTTTGTTCGGCCTCTTCGATCTGGGCCGGCGCGTCGGCCTCGAGGTCATGGGAATAGGCGTCGTTGACCACCCCCTCGCCGAGACTGATGAGCTGGCGGCGCAAGAAAAGATCGAAGATGGCGCGCCCGTAATCGGCGGCGTTGATGATGGTCACCGATGACGCCGCCAGACGGGCGAGGTACTGGGCGCCGCCGATATCCTCGAGCTCGGCGTCCTGGTCGAAAATGCCCTTGAGCGTCACCGGGTTGGCGACCTGGCCCCGTTCGATCAGCTTGGTGCAGGCATCGAAGATGCGCCCGTGGACGGCATCGGCGAAATGCTCGGGCTGGAGAAACTCCGAGACCCGGTTGTGGGCGAGATTGTTGACAAGGATGGCGCCGAGCAATGCCTGCTCGGCGTCGAAATTGTGCGGCGGGGTCCGGTAGCTTTGGTCTTCGGATTCGGCAAACGAGGTGACCGTGGGACCGGGATTCGGGGTTACCATGAGGACAAACTACCAACGCAAATCTAATGCAAGCGAATCACAACGCCATTCCGGGGCAACCAAATTGCAACGCTATTCCGCGTACAGCAAATTTATTTTACCCCCGAGCGCCGGAAACTTATCCCACCTCTGGTAATGACGGGGATAGCTCCGTCACCGGTTTGCCAGTGCCGCCGGGACACTCTATCGGACCAAAGCGCCCGAATGGGCGAGAAAAAGGCGGCAAGCCGGGGGCGCGCCGCTTGTCACGATGATGGGGGATTTCGCTTAATCGGTGGCTTTCCCGGCTCCGCCGGCGCCTTCCTCCTTAACGTCCCCATCCGCTTTGCCACCGGTTTCCGCATCGGCACCGGCCCCCTCGCCGCTCTCTTCACCGCCGGCGTTCTCCAATTTGGCCTCGGCCGCGGGCGCCTCGGCGGCGCGATCCTCGCCATCGTCCTCGTCTTTTGCCGCTTCCGTTTCGGTGCCCGGCGCCGGGACCGGCATCCCGGCCTTGGCTTGCAATTCCGCTTCCGCCTCGGAGCGGGCGACGTTGGCGGTGATCTCGACCGCCACCTCGGGATGCAGGGCGATGCGCACCTTGTGCAGCCCGATGGTCTTGATCGGGTGATCGAGCTTCACCTGTTTGTGCTCGAGCGTCACGCCGGCGTCATTGACGCCATCGGCGATGTCCTGGGGCCGGATCGAGCCATAGAGCTGGCCCATCTCGCTCGCTTGGCGCACGAGGACGATTGAAAGCCCCTCGAATTTCACCGCAACCGCTTCGGCCTCGCTGCGGCGCTCCAAATTCGCCGCCTCGAGATGGGTCTGCTGCTGCTCGAAATAGGCGCGGTTGGCCTTGGTGGCGCGCAACGCCATTTTCTGAGGTAGAAGGTAGTTGCGGGCGTAGCCCGGCTTGACCTTCACGACGTCACCCATCTGACCGAGTTTCTCCACCCGCTCGAGCAGGATCACTTCCATCATTGGTCTTCCTCCTGATTGCCGCCCATGCCGCCGATCCGCTGGCGCAGGCCGGCCCATTGATCCACCAAACCCAGCGCGGCGACGAGGGCGACGGGCCAGCGGAATATTATCAGAAACAGGTAAAATATCACCAGGGCCGGCGTTCGCGCCGGCCAGGGGCGAGACAAGGTGTGGATGACCGTGAGCCCCATGAAGAAATAAGGCACGGAAAACACCAGCGTCAAATTCCAACCGACAAAGCCGGGCGCCCCTTGCCCGCCCGCCAGCCACGCCAAAACCGAGATCGCCAGGGCGATCGCCAGCCAATTGGGCAGTTCGAACGCGCTCATGCGGGGCGATGGTCGCAGGTTCCACCCCAGCCGCCGGAGGAACCTTTGGCCCAGGGAACCATTGATGGCGACCATGATCAGCCAGGACGTGATGATGAGCGCCGGAAAGTGGGGGGCGACCTGGGCGGCGATGGCCGCCGGCCCGGTCCCGTCCTCGCCGCCGGCAAGGCCCTCGAGCGAAGTTTCGATGCCCTCGCGAAATGTCGCTTCCATGCCAGCCGGGGAATCGCCGGCGATGACCGCGAAAGCGATCAAGGCCGCCGCGCCATAAGCGGTGAGCCAACTCATGATCCGTCCGGCGGGATACCACTCGGCCGGGCCCTCGGGCGTTTGCCGGTTCAAAAGCGCCATGCGCACCATCACCACCGCCGGCACGGCATAGGCCAAGGCAAACATGGCGGCGCCGGTGAATTTCGCCGCCACGCCGGTGACCACCACGGCGACCGTGCCCGAGATGGCCGCCGCCGCCAGCCCCTTGGCCAGTCCCACCATGAACAGGGGCAGGAGCGTGAAATAGGCGAATACGAGCGTCGCCGGATTTCCCGTCTCGGTCGACAGGTAGAGGAGGGCGGTGAGCAAGCCCCCGGCGATGGCAATCAGGACGTCTTTGGACATCTCAAACCGTGACGGTCCCCCCGGCGCCCTCGCAGCCGGCGGGAAGCCCCATCACTTGACGAGGAAAGGCAGCAAGGCCAGATTGCGGGCCCGTTTAATCGCCCTTGTCAGCTCGCGCTGCTTCTTGGCCGACACCGCCGTGATCCGGCTCGGCATGATCTTACCGCGCTCGGAGATGAAGCGCTGGAGCAGACGAACGTCCTTGTAATCGATCTTGGGCGCTTTGGATGAGGAAAACGGACAGGTCTTGCGGCGCCGGAAGAACAGACGCCGGTCCGGCCGTCTCGGACCCGAAGCCCCCGGCCCGCCGCGGCCACGCGAAGAGGAGGGTCCTCTCATGTCTTGTCTCCCTCGGTTGCGGTTTCGGCCCCGCCGCCATCCTCCGCCGTCTCGGACGCCGCTTCATCCTCTCCGGTTTCGGGAGGGGGCGCCTTGGCTTTTTGCTCCTCGCCCGATGGCGCGGGCGCATCGGACGCCGCTTCATCCTCTCCGGTCTCGGGCGGGGGCGCCTTGGCTTTTTGCTCCTCGCCCGATGGCGCGGGCGCATCGGACGCCGCTGCCGGGCCCTGGGCTTTCTCGGCCGGCTGTTCGTCTTTCGCGGTCCTCTCGCCCCTTCTCGGTCCGCGGTCCTGGTGGCCGTCGCGCCGGGGGCGATGGTCGTCGCGGGCACTACGGCTCCTGGCCATGACCGAAGGCCCCTCCTCCAGTTCCTCGACCCTGATCGTCATGTAGCGCAGGATATCCTCGCTGATTCGCATATTGCGTTCCATTTCCTGGATCGCTTCCGACGGGGCGTCGATGTTGAGCAACATGTAGTGCCCCTTGCGGTTCTTCTTTATCCGGTAGGCGAGGTTGCGCAGCCCCCAATATTCCCGTTTGGTCACGCTGCCGCCGCCACCGCTGATGATCTCGGTGAAGGTGTCCGTAAGGGTCTCGACCTGGGGCGCGGAGATATCTTGGCGTGCGATGAACACGCTCTCGTAATAGGGCATCGAGCGGTGACTCCTTTCGGTTATTTCGCGGCCCGGAGCCGGCCACCCGCGCATCCGCGGGGCGGCGAAGCCTTTGGGGCCTAGCCGGGGTTGCCCGGCAAGGAGTTATAAGGCGGCGCACTATACACCAAAGCGATGCTGGCGCAAGGCCGCTTTGACCCGGTAACCGGCGGCTGCCGGGCCCCCGTTTACAGGGCTCCCAGGGGCGCGGCCGGGGGGTGTCCGGCCTTCCCTTTGCCGCTTCCCCGGTTCCCTGTCCCGCTTCCATG
>CBESNX010000149.1:0-4523 GCA_965531025.1 uncultured bacterium | reverse complement strand
CGCGCCTACATTCCGCCGGCCCAACAACAAACGGCACCATTGCCTTCCCCAAGGCCGGTTCGGCGCGATCGAAGGGGAGGGCCGCCAGTCCGCGAGTTTCGCGCACTGGCGCCATCGGTGTTGAGCGGTATGGAACCATGTTTGCGAGCTTGAGCGACCGGCTTGGCGATGTGTTCACGCGCTTGAGGAGGCGCGGGGCGCTGAGGGAAAGCGACGTGACGGCGGCGCTGCGCGAGGTCCGCGTCGCCCTGCTCGAGGCCGACGTGGCGTTGCCGGTGGTCAAGGACTTCATCCACGCCGTCGGCCAACGGGCGGTGGGCGAGGAGGTCTTGCGCTCCATCACGCCCGCCCAGATGGTCGTCAAGATCGTCAACGACCAGCTGACCGAGGCGCTTGGCGCCAAGGCGTCGGCGCTCGACCTCGCCGTCACCCCGCCGGCGGCGATCCTCATGGTCGGCCTGCAGGGCTCGGGCAAGACGACGACGACGGCGAAGCTCGGCCTCTGGCTCACCAACAAGGAGAAGAAGAAGGTGCTGTTGGTGTCCGCCGACACCCAGCGCCCGGCCGCCCAGGAACAACTGCAAGTGCTGGCGGACCAGGCGGGGCTGAGATTCCTTTCCGTCATCGCCGGCGAGAAGCCGCAAGAGATCGCCAAACGCGCTTTGGTGACGGCCAGGCTCGAGGGTTTCGACGTGGTCATCGTCGACACCGCCGGGCGCCTTCATGTCGATGAGGCGATGATGGACGAGGCCGCCCGACTGCGCGACATCGTGAACCCGGCCGAGACCCTGCTCGTCGCCGACGCCATGATCGGCCAGGACGCGGTCAACGTCGCCAAGCAGTTCGATGAACGCGTCAAGCTGACCGGCATCGTCCTCACCCGCGTCGACGGCGATGCGCGCGGCGGCGCGGCGCTCAGCGCCCGCGCCGTCACCGGCTGTCCGATCAAGCTGATCGGGGTCGGCGAGGGGCTGGACGCGCTCGAGGAGTTCCATCCCGAGCGCATCGCCTCGCGCATCCTCGGCATGGGCGACGTGGTGACGCTGGTCGAGAAGGCGGCCGAGACCATCGAGGAGGAAGAGGCCGAGAGGCTCGCCGCCAAGATGAAGAAAGGCGCCTTCGATCTCAACGACATGCGCGCACAGTTGCGCCAGGTCGGCAAGATGGGCGGGATCGAGAGCATGTTGGGGATGCTGCCCGGCGCCGGCCGGATGAAGGCGCAACTGGCCGGGCAGAAGGTCGATGAGCGCGTCCTCGTCACCCAGGCCGCCATCATCGATTCCATGACCGTGGCCGAGCGGCGAAACGCCAAACTCTTGAACGCGTCGCGCAAACGCCGCATCGCCCAAGGCTCGGGCACCACCGTTCAGGAAATCAACCGGCTGATCAAGCAGGTCAAGGAAACCAACCGGATGATGAAGAAGATCGGCAAGATGGGTAAGAAGGGCCTGATGCGCCACGGCATGGCCGGCCTCTTGCCCCACTGATATGCCGCTATAGACAACCCGAATGTCGCCAATGGAAAACAGGAGAAGCACACCGACATGTCATTGAGAATCAGATTGTCCCGGGGCGGCGCCAAGAAGCGCCCGTTCTACCGCATCGTGCTGGCGGACTCGCGGTCCCCGCGGGACGGCCGCTTCATCGAGAGACTCGGCACCTTCGACCCGATGGTGGCCAAGGACAACCCCAAGCGCATCGTGCTCAAGGAAGAGCGCATCAAGTACTGGCTGTCGAAGGGCGCCAAGCCCAGCGACCGGATGGCCCGGTTCCTGGGCGCGGCGGAGATCATCCCGGCGCCGCCGATCCCGGACAACCCGATCAAGAGCCGGCCCAAGGCCAAGGCCCAGGAGCGCATGAAGGCGGCGGAAGAGGCGAAGAAGGCGGCGGCGGAGGCACCGCCGGCCAAGGAAGAGGCCCCGGCCGAGGAAGCCGCCAAGGAAGAAGCCCCGGCCGAGGAAGCGGCCAAGGAAGAAGCCCCGGCGGAAGAAGCGGCCAAGGAAGAAGCCCCGGTCGAGGAAGCCGCCAAGGAAGGAGCCCCGGCTGCAGAAGCTGCGGCTCCAGAAGCCCCGGCAGGGGAAGCGGTGAAGGAAGACGTTGCGCCCGAGGAGGCGAAGCCTGAGGAAGCCGCCGAGGAAAAGGCCCCGGCAAAGAAAGCGGCGGCCAAGAAGAAGGCGCCGGCCAAGAAGAAACCCGCCGCCAAGGAAGCGGCCAAGGGTGACGAGAAGGAGACTTAGGAGATCTTGACGGGAACCGCCATGATGGCCCGCAACGTGAACGCGCCTGCCAAGCCTTCCCCCTCCCCCCGGGTTTGCCTCGGTGTGATCACCAAGGCCCACGGGACGAGGGGCGAGGTGCGCATCCGGAGCTACACCGAGGACGCCCGAGCGGTGGCGGCCTACGGCCCGGTGACGGATGAGGCGGGAAGCCGGTCCATGACGGTCAAAATATTGGACGAATCGAACGGCGTGGTGACCGCCCGGATCGAGGGGGTAGAGGACCGCACCCAGGCCGAGGCGCTGAAGGGGACGAGGCTCTACGTGCCGCGCTCGGCCCTGCCGGACCCTGGAGACGAGGAGTTCTACCATTGCGACCTCATCGGGCTTCGGGCCGAACTTGTCACCGGTGGCGCATTGGGGACGGTGAGCGCGGTGCACAATTACGGCGCCGGTGACGTCATCGAAATCGTCAGGCCAGGCAGGAAGGCCCCCGTGCTTTTGCCCTTCACCCGCGACACCGTGCCGGTGGTCGACACGCGCGCGGGCAGGATCAAGATCGACCTGCCCCAAGGTGTCCTCGGCGTGCGTGATGAGGATGACGTGGATGTGCCGGTGCCGACCAGCGGCGAGGTGAAAACCGCCCGGCGCGCCAAGGGAGAAAGGAATTGAGCGCCAAGGCCGAAAAGCCGGTCTGGACCGCCACGGTCCTGACCCTGTTCCCGGAGATGTTCCCGGGGCCGCTCGACCATTCGATCGCGGGCAAGGCGCTGGAAGACGGCGTCTGGGCGCTGGAGACGGTCGATTTCCGTGACTTTGCCAGTGACAAGCACCGCACGGTCGACGATGCCCCCTTCGGCGGCGGCCCGTCCATGGTGCTGCGCCCCGACGTGGTGGACGCGGCGCTTGAGGCCACGGCCGGGACTCGTGGGCCGGTGATCTACCTCAGCCCCAAGGGCCGGCTGCTCGACCAGGCAAGGGTGCGCGAGATTGCCCAGGCGTCCGCCGTCACCCTGCTATGCGGGCGCTATGAGGGTGTCGATGAACGGGTGATCGAGGCGCGGGGGCTCGAGGAGGTCAGCCTCGGCGACTTCGTGCTGTCCGGCGGCGAGCCGGCGGCAATGGCGCTGATCGACGCCTGCGTCAGGCTGCTGCCCGGCGTCCTCGGCAACGTCGAGTCCCTCGTCGAGGAAAGTTTCGAGCGTGGCCTGCTCGAATACCCCCATTACACCCGGCCCCAGGACTGGCGGGGCCGGAAGGTACCGGAAACGCTGCTTTCCGGTCATCATGAGAAGATCCGCGCCTGGCGCCTCGCCGAGGCGGAGAAGATTACGCGGGAACGACGCCCGGATTTGTGGGCGCGCTATACCGCCGGCAACAGTTAACCGCCCACGAGGAGACCCGTGGGCCTCAATCGAAGGTAAGTGCCATGAATATCATTGAACAGCTCGAAAGCGAGCAGGTCGCCAAGCTGGAGGCCGAACGCCCGGTGCCGAAATTCGGTCCCGGCGATTCGGTGCGGGTCCTGGTCAAGGTGGTCGAAGGCAGCCGCGAGCGCGTCCAGACCTTCGAGGGCGTTTGCATCGCGCGCTCGAACGACGGGCTGAACTCGTCGTTCACGGTGCGCAAGATATCCTATGGCGAAGGGGTGGAACGCGTCTTCCCGCTATATTCACCGAACATCACCGAGATCGAGGTGGTGCGCCGGGGCGCGGTGCGCCGGGCGAAGCTCTACTATCTGCGCGGACGAACCGGCAAGCGGGCCCGCATCGCCGAAAAGGTGGTTCACCGCGGCACCAAGGGTAAAGCCAAAGGCGAGGTGGCGGTGGCCGCGAAATCGGCGAGCGAGACCAAAGAGGCGCAAACTGGCGCTGCCGACGCCCCCGTGGTGCCAGCGCCCGAGGCGGATGCCAAGAAGGGTGAAAAGGACAAGGGCGAAAAGAAACGCAAGCTCTGGGGCAGGAAGAAAGACAAAGCGAAAGCCAAGGGCGATAATGGCGCCGAAACCCCGGGCGAAGACAAGGAAAAGGGTAAGGGCAAGGGCAAGAAGTCCTGACGCCCCGCCGTCTTCCTGCCATGGGCGGCCGGCGATCGGGGCCGGCGAAAGGTTGGGGGGCGAAAGGTTGGGAATGACCGGGGCGATCCGCTAAATTGTCAGGCCGCCGGCGCCGGTGACGGCCCAAGGGAGAACCGTATCGATGACCGAACCGCGTACCCTGTTCGACAAGATCTGGCAGAGCCATCTCGTCGACGTGTCCGATGACGGCACCTCCGTCATCTATATCGACCGCCACCTGGTCCACGAGG
>CBESNX010000148.1:0-4530 GCA_965531025.1 uncultured bacterium | reverse complement strand
CGCGGCCGGCCTCGATGCGCTTGGCGATGGCGATCTCGCCCTCGCGCGAGAGCAATTCCACGCTCCCCATCTCGCGCAGATACATGCGCACCGGATCGTCGGTGCGGCCGTATTCCTCGGTTTCCCCGGCCTTGACGCTGCTTACGGCTTCGCTCTCGGTCGGTTCTTCCGGCGCCGAAGACTCCTCGCCCTCTTCGCTCTCGACCAAGTTGATGCCCATTTCCGAGAGCATCGCCATGGTGTCCTCGATCTGTTCGGAAGTAAACTGGTTCTGGGGAAGGGCGGCGTTCAGCTCGTCATAGGTGATGTAGCCCCGCTCCTTGCCCCGTCCCACCATTTTCTTGATGGCGGCGCCGAGAGAATCGATGACCGGACCTTCCGGCGCATCCTCTTGGGTGTCCTCGGCTTCCGCCGTCTTGGGATTCTTCGTCGCCATAAAAACCTTTCACCCCCAGAAACTTAAAGCCGTCCACGCGACCGTTCACGCGAGAGTGCGCCAATCACCAAATACCTCACCGGCGCACCGTATCAAATGGTTTCCGGCCGCCCGGAGGCGACCCCGAACCGCTCCAGCTCCGCTTCGTCGCCTTCGCCCTCATCGACAAGCTTTTTCAACTCCTCGAAACGTGCTTGGTTCTCCTCGGTCATGCTCTGGGCCAAGGCCCGCTCGGCCACATTCAACTCGGGCTTCAACGCAAGCCGCCGGTGCCGCGCCGAAACATGCCGCCACCCCATCAGAGCATCCTCAGGGTCAGCGTCGGGTTTTGCGAACCAATCAAGAACATCCGAACCGGACCCGGCCAACCGGTCGACGATTTGCGAAAATCCTTGTTGTGTCAGATGGAGTCTCAGGCCCGCCCCGTCAAGGTCGGCGTTGGCGGCGGCAATGTCCATGATTGCCTGGCGCAAGCCGTCAAGTTCAGGGCTCGCGATGGCAAGGGCCGCGAAATCCTCGGCGATTTGCGCCAGAAGTCCGGGATGATTGAGCACGGTTGCCACCAGCACCCTTTCGCGCTGCTCGGCGCGGCCCTCGGCGCCCTGGCCCAGCCGATCCGGACGTGCTCGCACCTTCGGCCCTTTGTCCGCCTGTGCTTTTTTCCAACCGGCAAACCGCCTGGCTTTGAACTCCTTCCACACCCGGTCCTCAAAATAACGCCGGTAGTAATCCTGGACCGTTCGGTCGGCGATCTCACCTGCCCGGTCCCGAAGCCTTTTATCGATGAAGGCGCGCCGTTCCGGCGTGTCCACGGGCCGGCCCGTGGTTTCCATCTCCCACACGATCTCGGCCAGGGGCCTCGCGGCGTCGAGCAGCTCGCCGAACGCGCCCGCCCCGCGCTTGGCGATGAGGCTGTCCGGATCCTCGCCCCTGGGCAAGGTCACGAAGCGCAACGAGCGGCCCGGCTGGAGCAGCGGCAGGGCCCGCTCCGCCGCCCGCGCCGCGGCGCGCATGCCCGCGGCGTCGCCGTCGAAGCAAAGGATCGGCTCGGCAACCACGCGCCAGAGCTCGCGGAGCTGGCTCTCGGTCAGCGCCGTGCCGAGCGGCGCCACCGAGGCAAACCCCGCGTGGTTCAGCGCAATGACGTCCATATAGCCTTCGGTGACGGTGAGCGTGCCGGCCGCGCGCGCCCGTTTCAGCGCGTTGGCAAGCCCGTAAAGCACCCGGCCTTTGTGGAAGAGCGGCGTCTCCGGCGAATTGACGTACTTCGGCTCTCCGTCGCCCAAAAGCCTGCCGCCGAAGGCGATGGGCCGACCCCGGCGGTCGGCGATGGGAAAGATGATGCGCCCGCGGAACCGGTCGTAGGGCGCACGCCCGTCCTCCGGCGCCACCAGAAGCCCGGCAGCGACCAGCAACGATTCGGGGAAATCCCCGGCCGTCATCGCGGCCTTCAACGCGCCGCGCCGATCGGGCGCGAAACCCAGCCGGAACCGGGCCATGGTGTCGTCGGCCAGCCCCCGGTCGTGGAGATACCGCAGCGCGGATCCACCGGCCTGGGATCTCAACTGCCGCTCGAACCAGGCGCAGGCCGCTTCCGTGACGGTGTAGAGCGAAACCCGCTCCTCGGCGTGGGCCCGCTCCTCGGGCGTCGTCACGGGGATCGGCAGACCCGCGTCCGCGGCCAGACGCTCCACGGCATCCGGGAAGGAAAGGTTGTCGACGCGCATCACGAAGGCGATCACATCGCCATGCGCCCCACAGCCGAAACAGTGGAAGAATCCCTTGTCCTCGCTGACCGTGAACGACGGAGTCTTCTCGTTATGAAACGGGCACAGCGCCGAATATTCACGGCCCCGCTTGATCAGCCGGACCTTGCGCCCGATCACGTCGGCAAGGGACAGCCGGGCGCGGATCTCATCCAAAAACTCGGGCGTAAAGGCCATACGCGCCGTTTCCGATCTTTCTTTGCCTAATGCCTGTCTTAATGCCTGCCCGTCAGAGTCTCCCGGGGCACAAATCCCCGGCGGGCCTAAGGTCCTCCCTGGATGATGCGCGGGTGACGCGCGGGTCAAGCACGCTCAGCCCCCGCTTAAACGCTGTTTCACGATAACGCTGGCTTTGGCAAAGTCCATCCTGCCGGCGTAAATCCGCTTGAGCGCCGCCATGGTGCGGCCCATGTCCTTGATGCCGGCGGCGCCGAGCTCGGCGATCACCGCCCCGATCGCTTCGGTCATATCCCCCTGGTCCAGCTGCTCCGGCAGGAACCTTTCGATGATCTCGATTTCCTCGCTCTCCTCCTGGACGAGGTCCGCACGCCCCCCTTTCTTGTAAAACTCGATGCTCTCATGGCGCTGCCTGATCATTTTCTGCAGCATCTCGAGGATCTCGTCGTCGGAAATTTCGTCGGAGTCACTCCTGCCCCGGGCGGCGATGTCGCGATCCTTCAACGCGGCGAGGATCAGGCGCAGCGTCGATGTCGCCCGCTGATCCTTCGCCTTCATGGCGGATTTCAGCGCTTCGCTGATCTCGGCACGCAGCATCGGGGGGACAGTCGACCGTTTTGGAAAGCGAGGACGTTACAGGAAATCGCGCGAAATGGCAAACCCTCAATATTTCATAACGCATTGAAAATACTGCGAGTTTTATTATTCATGGCCCTTGACGGCGGCACGGTATTTGCTTATCTAAGCCACGACTTGCCCGCCTGTCCGCCCACATCGAGTGGCCTTCGCGGATCGGTGCATCCGATGAGGGCCTGTTTGGCACGATCCGCACGGCGCGTCACTCGGGTCCCGAAGCCGGTCGCCGCGATTGCTCCCCGGCGTTGGTCAAGGAACCGCCACCCATGCCGAGAACCCCAACCACGCCCCGTCCGACGCGCCCGAAAGCGCGGCCGGAGGGCGTGACGGCGGCCCTTGTGCTTGCCGACGGCACGGTGTTCCCGGGCCATGGCGTCGGGGCCGCCGGCACGGCCGTCGGCGAGGTCTGCTTCAACACCTCGATCACCGGCTACCAGGAGATTCTGACCGACCCCTCCTATGCCGGCCAGATCATCACCTTCACCTTTCCCCATATCGGCAACGTCGGCGCCAACGCGGAGGATATCGAATCCGTGAACCCAGCGGCCCGCGGCCTCGTGCTTCGCGCCGGCATCACCGAGCCCAACAGCTGGCGGGCGACCCGGCACCTGGACCAATGGCTCAAGTCCCACGATCTGGTCGGCATCGCCGGGGTGGACACCCGCATGCTCACGCGCCGCATCCGGAATCTCGGCGCGCCCAACGGGGCGCTGTGCCACGCGCCCGAGGCCTTGCGCAAGCCCGGCGCGCTCGATACCGCCGCCCTGGCGCGACAGGCCGCCGCCTGGCCCGGGCTGGAAGGCATGGACCTCGCCAAGGAAGTCACCTGCCGACAGACCTACCAATGGCGGGAAACGCGGTGGGCCTGGGGCGAAGGCTATGGCCGCCAGGACGATTCCCGTTACCACGTGGTGGCCGTCGACTACGGCGCCAAGCGCAACATCCTGCGCTGCCTCGCGACATTGGGGTGCCGGGTGACCGTGGTGCCGGCCACGGCGAGCGCCGAGGACATCCTGGGGCATGGGCCCGACGGCATCTTTCTCTCCAACGGTCCGGGCGATCCCGCGGCGACCGGCGAGTATGCGGTGCCGGTGATCCGCGAGCTCCTGGAATCGAACGCGCCGATCTTCGGCATCTGTCTGGGGCATCAGCTCCTCGCCCTCGCGCTTGGCGCGAAAACCCGGAAGATGGCGATCGGGCACAGGGGTGCGAACCATCCCGTCAAGGACCTCGCCACCGGCAAGGTCGAGATCACGACCCAGAACCACGGCTTCGTGGTGGTCAAGGAAAGCCTGCCGGATGGGGTCGAGGCCACCCACGTCTCGCTGTTCGACGGCACGCTCGAGGGATTGGAAGTCAAGGGAAGGCCCGTTTTCGCCGTGCAGTACCACCCGGAAGCCTCGCCCGGCCCCCAGGACAGCCACTACCTGTTCGAGCGGTTCGTGGAGATGATCGGCACACATGCCTAAACGCACGGACATCGAATCGATCCTCATCATCGGCGCCGGGCCCATC
>CBESNX010000147.1:0-4572 GCA_965531025.1 uncultured bacterium | reverse complement strand
CGCGCCGCAACCAAGTTAACACGCGGGCCGGGGCCTCGCGCATCACGCCGGGACCAACAAATGCGCGGCAACCGCTTTTCCCATGGCCGCTTCCTCCCATCGCAAGTTTGCCATCGAAAAACCTAGAGCAACTTCCGGGCAATTTCCAGTGGCCAGGCCGCAATCGGGGATATCAGCCGTTCACGTCGATGACCACGCGGCCGCGCACCGCCCCTTCGAGGATCCTGGCCCCGAGTTCAACGACCTCTGTTAGCGGCGCCACGGCGGTCATGGAATCGAGGGCGTCCATGGGAAGCTCCGCGGCCAGGCGCCGCCAGGCCTCGTGCCGTTCCGTTGCCGAGCGCGCGGACGATTCGACGCCGATCAGCTTCACGCCGCGCAGCAGGAACGGAAGCACCGAGACGTGAAGCTCGTTGCCGCCGGCAAGCCCGCAAGCGGCGACCGCGCCGCCGCGTTTCAGCGCGGCAAGAATCGAGGCCAGGGTCGCGCCGCCGACGGCATCGACCGCGCCCCCCCAACGCTGGGCGAGAAGCGGCCTCTCCGGCCCGGCGGCGAGTTCGCCGCGCTCGATGACGGTGCCCGCCCCGAGGGATCTGAGGTAATCGTGAAGCTGCGCCCGGCCGGTGGAGGCCACGACGTCATACCCGAGATTGGCAAGCAAAGCCACCGTCACGCTTCCCAGCCCGCCGGCGGCGCCCGTCACCAGCACCTCGCCGACGTTCGGGTCCAGCCCCTGTTTCTCCAGATCCATCAGCGCCAGCATGGCGGTGAACCCCGCCGTGCCGAGGGCCATGGCGCGCTTGAGCGTCAGCCCTTCGGGCAGTTTGACGAGCCATTCCGCCCGGGCCCGCGCCTTTTGCGCGTAACCGCCCCAGTGGAACTCGCCGACGCCAAAGCCCGTGACCAGCACCTCGTCCCCCGGTTCGAACCCTGGCGCGCCGGATGATTCCACGGTGCCCGCGAAGTCGATGCCCGGCACATGGGGATAGCTTCGCACCATGTTGCCGAGACCGTGCAGGATCATGCCGTCCTTGTAGTTCAGCGTCGAATAAGCGATGCGGACCGTCACCTCCCCTTCGGGAAGGTCGTCCGCCGAAAGCTCCTTGATCGACGGGACGGCCTTGCCGCCGACCTCGTCGAGCACGAGCGCGGTGAAGGTTTCCTGTGCCGTCATGATGTTCCCTCCGAGATATCTATGAGCCGCCAGGAAAGGGCTTCACCCGCATAGAAGGGGGTGAGGAAGCCCTCCTCCCCTTCCCCCTCGAGGCCGATCCGCGCCGGCACCGTCCAGGGGCGGCGGGCAAGGGTGACGGTCGCCTCGTTGAGCGGAAGCCCATAGAAGCGCGCGCCGTTGACCGAAGCGAAGGCCTCGAGCCGATCCAACGCCCCTTCGTCCTCGAAGACCGTTGCGTAAATCTCAAGCGCCGCGGGCGCGTTGAAGATGCCGGCGCAACCGCACGCGCTTTCCTTGGCAAGGGCCAGATGCGGCGCCGAATCGGTGCCGAGGAAGAAGCTCGGATGACCGGACGTGGCGGCCCGGCGCACCGCCAGGCGGTGGCGCTCGCGCTTGGCCACCGGCAGGCAATACATGTGCGGCCGAATGCCCCCTGTGAACATCGCGTTGCGGTTGATCACCAGATGATGGGGCGAAATGGTGGCGGCGATCTCGCGGTCGCTTTCCGACACCAAGGCGGCCGCCTCTTCGGTGGTGATGTGTTCGAACACGATCTTGAGCCCCGGATGGTCGTCCATGAGGGGGATGAGCACCCGTTCGATGAAGACGGCTTCGCGGTCGAACAGGTCGACATCCGGGTCCGTCACCTCGCCATGAACGAGGAGCGGCATGCCCAAGGTTTCCATGCGCTCCAGCACATCGTCGATGCGCCCGATATGCGTAACCCCGGCTTCCGCGTTGGTCGTGGCGCCGGCGGGATAGAGCTTCGCCGCCGCGAACGCGCCCTCGCGGAAGCCCTTTTCCACCTCGCGCGCGCCTGTCGAATCGGTGAGGTAACAGGTCATGAGCGGCGTGAACGCCGCGCCCTCCGGCAAGGCGGCAAGGATGCGCTCGCGATAGGCCGTCGCGGCTTCGGCCGTGGTGACGGGGGGCGCGAGGTTGGGCATCACCATGGCCCGCGCGAACCGGCGCGCGCTGAACGGCAGCACCGCCTCGAGCATGGCGCCGTCGCGAAGGTGCAGGTGCCAGTCATCGGGCCGGCGCAGGGTGAGCCGGTCGGCGTCGTCGTTCATTGCCGTCCCATCCCGGATGCCGCGGTGGCGGGCTTGACCACCCTCGCCCTCACCTCGCCGCCGGCGTCGGGGCCCCGGCCGGCAGGCGCCCGGCCCAAGGCCCCGAGCCCGCGCGCATCGGACGCCTCCGCGTTCGCGGTCATGATCCCGGCGATGCCACTCATCAGCCCGTCACCTTAGCAAAGAATTCGAGGTAGCGGGCGAGAACCGCGTCTTTCCTGAATTCGGCTTCGAAAGCCTGCCTGCCGCCCTCGACGAGACGCGCGGAGAGCGCGGCGTCGCCCCCAAGCCGCCCAATCGCTCCGGCAAGCGCCCGTTTGTCGTCGATGGCCACCACAAGACCGTTTTCATCGTTCTCGATCAACGCCGTGGGGCCGGCGCTTGCGGCGGCGATCACCGGCACGTTTTGCGCCCAGGCCTCGATCACCACGTTGCCCAAGGGCTCGTGCCGGGACGGGCACACGAGCATGTCGGCGGCGGCGAATAGGCTGGCGACGTCCGTTCGCCAGCCGAGGAAATGAACCCGCGAGGCAAGCCCCAGGCGCCCGGCCAGGCCCTCGAGCTCGCCCCTCAGCGGCCCCTCCCCGGCAAGCCACAGATGGGCGTCGGGTATCTCGACCAGCGCCTCGATCAGCACATCGAAGCCCTTATTCACATGAAGCCTTCCCAAGGCGAGCAGCAGGGGCGCGCCTTCAGGCGTCGAAAACGCGGCGCGCCGGGCGGGCGGGGATTTGGCTGCGTCCACGAAGTTGGGGAGGTAGTGCACGCGCTCCTCCGGCCACCCGGAGCCGATGACGTAATCGACGATGTCCCGGGTGTTGCCGATAAGGCAGCCACAGTTGCGATAGTACTTGAGGTCATAGTAGCCGCCGAGCCTTCCGACGTGAACGAAGCCGCCCGCTCCCTTGCACGACTCACTCGTGGGCACGAACCGCGTCGCCCGGTTCATCCAGCTGAGAACGATGCCGGGATCGAAGGCCGCGATCTCACGCCTCAGCGCCCGGCGCGTTTGAACATCCAAAGGCCCGCCGAAGCGAAGCTCGGCAACCTCCACCCCGCCGGCGCGCAACTCCGCCGCCCGCTCCGGATGACCCCGGATCACGGCGCGCTGTTTGACGCCCGCCCCCGCCAAGGCGAGGTTGAGGCGCACGAAGAACGCCTCCGCGCCGCCGAACCTGGCTCCCGCCATGACCTGGAGAACGCGCGTCAGGCGGGCGGGCGGTTGCGCCCGGGCGTCATGGGCGCCGTCGCGCGCCGACGGGCCGGGCCCGGAGGCGCCGGCTCGGCGCGCCGGGTTCACGCGGCAAATCCCCGGCAGCGCCGCCACAGCGCCCGCGCCGCGGCCTCGGCCATGTCCACGCTGAGGCTGTCCATCAGGGCGTCGGTCGGGCGCGGAACGAAACCGGGCGGGCATAGATCGTCATAAGGGATCGCGGTTTGCGCCACCGCCGCGTGTTCGCCCCAGGGGGCGTAATGCTCGACCCTGCTGGGCCCGAAGAGGCCGAGGGTCGGGACGCGCGCGGCCGCCGCGAGATGCATGAGTCCCGAATCGTTGCCGACGAAAAAGGCGCAGCGCTCGAGACACGCGAACGCGGTCAGGAGATCCGCCTTGCCCACGAGATCGATCCTGCGTTGGCGCGGGAGCGCGTCGATCACGGGCCCGGCCGCGGTGCGCTCGGACGGGGCCCCGAAGACGGCGAGGCGCGCGCCGGGAAGGATCCCGCGGGGCCCGGTCAGCCGCTCGGCGAGCGCCGTGAAATTTTCCGCCCGCCACTGCTTGCCCCGCCAGTTGGCCGTGGGACTCAGGGCCAGAACCGGCTCATCCGCGGGGATCAGGCGCGCCGCCTCTGCCTGATGCCTTGGCGCGGTCCACAGCCGCGGCGCCCTGGGCTCGTCGAGGCCGAATAGATCGGAGAGCCGGCGCACCCGGTGCTCGAGCTTCCGGCTCGGGTTGAGCACGCGCCTGCGGCGCGCGGGCAAGAACCAGGCAAGGAGGGAGGCCCGGAGGTCCACGACGAGGGACCAGTAACCTCCCACGCAAGCGGCCCAAAGCTTGAACCAGTGGAGCGCAAAGGCCTTCTTTTCCATCACGATGATGCGGGAAAGATTGGGCACGGCCTCGAACAGGGGCGCCGCCACGGGGCCGCAGGCGATGGTGATGCGGGCATCCGGATATTCGGAGATCAGGTGATCCAGAACGCCTGTGGACAGCACCGCGTCGCCGATCCGGCTCGAGGTAACGAAAAGGATGTTCATGACGAAAACGCCCCCTAGAGCACTATCCGGCCAGATGGAACCATTTGACCGGGATGATTTTGCGGTGCC
>CBESNX010000146.1:0-4594 GCA_965531025.1 uncultured bacterium | reverse complement strand
CAGGTCGCGCCCCGCTTCGGCGGGGCTTTTTTCTGGCCTGCTTACGGCCACAGACGATATGGCGGGCCTCGCCGCTCGCGCCGCATCGCAATGCCGGCGAAGGGGAAGAGGCGGCACGCGCCAAAGCCCGGGGCCGAAGGGGAATTCAACAAATCGTGAAATCGGGACCACCTTGAAGACAAGGCGCCTCGACCGCGCCCCGCAAGGCCGAGAATCGGCCAACGATGCCATCACAGTAAAAGCCTCTGCTTATTTGAAACCCTATTACAAACTATACCGCAATTTTGAATATTTATTGCAGACAATTAGAGTCACAAAAAATCTACAAGAAGTGATGGGCGGGAATCATGCCGGTTCTTATATGATCATTAGGACGAAGCCGCGGGACGATCGGAGTTTACCGTTTGTAAGTACTTTAACATCCCAAATCGGACTTGCTGTTTACTGGATTCTCAAAGGAGGCCGCCATGATTCGCAAACCAGCCACCGCATGCGCTGCGACGATGCCGGCGCTGTTTGCGGACCACGCGACCGCCCAGGCCGTCGGCTTGGAAAGGGCCGAACTCGTGAGCCGCCTCGAGGAGGGTTATGCCGAGACACGACGGCCCTTGGGCGTTGCCTGCAACGGGACGATTTTCGACGTGCTCAGCTCTGCCAAGGAGACCTGGAGCCTGCCGGTCGCCCATCCGAAAGGCCGATCCTGCCTCGTTGCCACCGGGGAAGCCTGGCAGAACCGGCCCCTTGCCGGTGCAGGGTTCGGGGGTCTGATCACGCTTGCGGGGCGGCTTCGAATGCCACACGCGCCCGAGAAGATTCAATCCGGTTCCATTGCCTGACCAGCGGAGTCGCGTTTCATGCAACTGCAGTCCACTGCTTCGGATTTGAGCTTGAAGACCGTCGGCATCCTGGGCGCGGCGTGCGGGCGCGGCGCCAGGGACGAACGCTGCCAATACGGTCCGATCGCGCTGCGGGCCTATGGGCTTGTCGACCGGCTGCAGGCGCGGGGCATTGACGCATGCTGGCGGGAGACGCTGGCGGCGCCGGCCCGGGAAGCAGTGGTTGCGGCGCTCGACGCGGTCGCCGGCCTTTGTCAACGGCTTGCCCGAAGGGTGGAAGAGCTTGTGGCGCGCCAAGCATATTTTGCCGTTGTGGGCGGCGATCATTCCTGCGCCGTCGGCACCTGGAGCGGGGCGGCCCGGGCGCTCGGGAACGAGGGTTCCCTGGGGTTGGTGTGGATCGACGCCCACATGGACGGCCACGTGCCCGAGACCAGCACCAGCGGCACGCTTCACGGCATGGGGCTGGCCGCTCTCCTCGGCTTCGGTGAACGGCCCCTGACCGGGATCGCCGCACCGGGCCCGGCGCTGCTGGCGCAACACCTCTCACTGATCGGCGTCCGCAGCTTCGAGGCCGAGGAAGCGGCGCTGCTGGGTCGCCTCGGGGTCCGCGTGTTCTTCATGGAAGAAGTTGCCCGGCGCGGGCTGGAGGCGGTGCTGGACGAGGCGTTGCGCATCGCCAAGGAAGGGACGGCGGGATTCGGCCTGTCTGTCGACCTGGATGCGCTGGACCCGAACGACGCCCCGGGTGTCGGCAGCCCCGAACCCGGCGGCCTCGGCGCCGACGGACTGGTTTCCGCACTCCGCGGGGTGAGCGAAGCGCCGGGGTTCCTGGGCGTGGAAATCGCCGAGTTCAACCCGGCGCGGGACCGCGACGACGTCACGGCCCGCGTCGTACAAGACCTGTTGGCGGCATGCGTTCCCCGCGAAGATGGACCATGAGCCGCGCGGTTGAACTGGAGCAACGCTACGGCGCGCGGAATTACGCGCCCCCGCCCGTCGTGCTGGTTCGCGGCGAGGGCGTGTATGTGTGGGATGCCCGGGGGCGCCGTTACCTCGACATGATGAGCGCCTATTCCGCCGTCAGTCATGGCCACCGCCATCCCCGGCTGGTCCGGGCGCTCGTCGAGCAGGCCGGCAAGCTGGATGTGATCTCCCGCGCGTTTTACACCGATTGCCTGGGACCCTTCCTGAAACGCGCTTGCGAGCTCACCGGGCAGGATGCGGCGCTGCCCATGAACACCGGCGCGGAGGCGGTCGAGACCGCACTGAAGGCGGCCCGCAAGTGGGCCTACAAGGTCAAGGGCGTGGCCCCCGATGCGGCGGAAATCATCTGCGCAGAGGGCAATTTCCACGGCCGCACCATCGCGCTTACCGGCATGTCCTCGGAAACGCGGTACCGCGACGGCTTCGGCCCGTTTGCGGAGGGATTTGCGCGCATACCCTTTGGCGACGCCCCCGCCCTGGAAGCGGCGATCACGCCGAACACGGCCGCCTTTCTGGTCGAACCGATCCAGGGAGAGGGCGGCATCATCGTGCCGCCTGAGGGTTATCTGGCCGCGTGCGCGCGCATCTGCCGAAAGCACGACGTGCTCCTGATCTGCGATGAGGTGCAGACCGGCCTCGGGCGCACCGGCAAGCTGCTGGCCTCGGACCACGAGGGGGTTACGCCCGACGGGCTCGTTCTGGGAAAGGCTCTGGGCGGCGGGCTCGTGCCGGTCTCCCTGTTCCTCGCGCGCGGCGACGTCATGGACGTGTTCACGCCGGGCGATCACGGCAGCACCTTCGGCGGCAACCCCATCGCCGCCGCCGTCGGCCTCGAGGCCCTCAACGTGCTCGCAGACGAAGGCCTGATCGCGGCCTCCGAGGAAATGGGCGCGTATATGCTGGAAAAACTCCGGGCTCTCGAAAGCCCGCTGATCCGGGACGTGCGCGGCAAGGGTCTCTTGGTCGGGATGGAGATCCGCAGCGAACGGGCGGACGCCCATGCCGTTTGCGAACGTCTCCTGGCGCTCGGCGTTCTCACCAAGGAAACCCGCCGCAACGTGGTGCGCTTCGCCCCGCCGCTGGTCATCACCCGGGCCGAGATCGACTGGGCCGTGGATCGGGTTGGGCAAGCCTTGAAGCAGTTGAGGGAGGTCCGGCCGCGGGCCGAGGCCTCAAGAACGGTGCATGGGCGCCACTCCGGTTGGCCGGTCCTGCCCATGCGATCACGGGAATTCGAACAAGGAAACCGCAAATGACGGAGGCCGTTCAAGGGACGCGAACCATCGTAAAGGACCACGCGCCAAAGCCCCGGGTCGAGGTCGTCGCGCGCGCGGCTGAAGACCGTCACCTCTCGAAAGCACCGCGGACGGGTGCGACCACGGTGGACCGCTATCTCCTGGTGCTTCGCTTTGCCGTCTTCAACCTCGCGGCCTTCGCGCTGCTGGGCGCGGCTTACCTGCAAGGCTGGGTTGGGGCCGCACCGCGCCGAACGGCGGCGCTTCGCGGCGCGAATGTGGCGGCGTGGGAGTTGCCTTGCCAAGCCCGCCCGATGGCTTAAACTGAGATCAAAGCGGTCCGCTTTAAACACATCGAAGGCCGGGAGGTTCGGGATGGAAAAGGCGACGTTCGCGGCAGGCTGTTTCTGGGGCGTGGAAGCGGCGTTCCGCAAGGTCGAGGGCGTGACATCGACGCAAGTAGGATACGCGGGAGGATCGCGCGAGGACCCGACCTATGAGGAGGTCTGCACGGGCGAGACCGGCCACGCCGAAGTGCTGCAGGTCGAGTACGACCCCTCACAGGTCTCCTACGACGAGCTTCTGGCGGTCTTTTGGGAGATTCACGATCCGACGACGCTCAACCGCCAGGGCCCCGACGTCGGCGCGCAGTACAGGTCCGCGATATTCTTCCACGATGCCGAGCAGGAAGCCGCCGCGCGGGCCTCGAAGGAGAAGCTGCAAAAATCCGGCGGGTTCGGCCGGGAGATCGTGACGGAGATCACGCCCGCGTCGACGTTCCACCGGGCCGAGGAGTATCATCAGCAGTATCTTGAAAAGCGCCGGCGCGCGGGCTGGCTCTAGGGTCTCTTCGAAGGTTAGGGCGCGCGGCGCGAAAGCGCTTTGCGGCGTCTCTCGCGACCGGACGTTCGCCGTGCTCCCGAATGACGGCGAAGCTCTTCAAGCTGTGGTGGGCCCGGCAGGACGAAACTGGGCACTGGCTTATTATCGTCTCACTTACTGGTACCGCCAGCTCGGCTTCCAAAACTCATCGCTAAAGTTCGAATAGGGTGTTGCGCGCCGAAAGGAATGAATTTACGCGAGAAGCTGATCAAGATCGGCGCCAAGGTCGTGCGCCACGGCCGCTGTATTACGTTCCAACTTGCCGAGGTCGCAATCCCGAGATGCCTGTTCACCAAAATCTTGCGCCTGATTGATGATCTGCGACCAAGACCCGCTCCGGCGTAGGCCGGGGACATCGACGGCGAGGTGAAAACGACAGGAGGGGTGTGTCTGAATGGCGGAAAATCTGGGCAAATGGCCTTCCAAGCGAGGGCCGATCTCCAAAATCAGGCCATCGGATGGCTGCGGAAGGGATGCAGTTTCCTTGGCGGTGGAATGGTGGTACGATTTTTCCGAATTTGGATGTCATCTGGGGAATGTCGACTCAAGTGGTCATCCGGGGAATCTCGGTTCAGACGGGCAGGCGGCGATCCGACCCTGGTGGCCGACGATAACCTTCACCCCTCTGGAAAAGTGTACACACCATGGGCCGAC
>CBESNX010000145.1:0-4596 GCA_965531025.1 uncultured bacterium | reverse complement strand
TGATGCGGTCCGCGTAATAGAGGTAGGAGATCGAGCCCGATGGCAGCAGCGAGGCGATCACCACGTCGATCAGGAGGTTGATCTGCATCACCCCGGCGCCGATGGCCCCCGGAATCATGAGCCGCAAAAGCCGGCGCACCTTCGGCGTCAGGCGCGGCCGCCGCAGCTTCAGGCTCATGCCGGCATTGCGCAGGACGAGGGCGATCCAAATGCATTGGGCGACCCCGGCCGCGGCCATGCCCCAGGCCAGGGCATGGGCGGGGGTCTCGGTGAACCTCGCGAGCCCGATCAGGGCGCCGATGAGAAACAGGTTCAGAAGGATGGGCGAGGCCGCCGGCGCGGCGAAGCGCCCGAGCGCGTTGAGCGCCCCGCCCATCAACGAGACCAGGGATATGAACAGCAGATACGGAAAGGTGATCCGGGTGAGCTCGACGGCAAGGGCGAACTTGCCGGGGTCGGCCGCGAAACCGGGGGCGAAGGCGTACATGGCCCAGGGCATGCCGGCCTCGAAGGCGGCAACCAGGGCAAGAAGCGCAAGGAGAAGAACCGCGAACGCCTGTTCCGTAAAGGCCTTCGCCGCCGCCCGCCCGCCGTCGGCGATAAGGCCGGAAAACATGGGCACGAAGGCGGCGTTGAACGCGCCCTCGGCGAACAGCCGGCGGAAGAAGTTGGGGAGCTTGAAGGCGACGAAGAAGGCGTCGGCCACCGGGCCCGCCCCGAGGACCGCGGCGAGAAGGACGTCGCGCACGAATCCGAGGAGGCGGCTGATCATGGTGTAGCCGCCGACGGTCGTGATCGAACGGAGAAGCGCCATTGCGGGAAGATGTAATGGATTTCCGGGCGTTAGGATAGCGCCAGCACGCGAGCGGCGCGGCGCACGGGCCGCGCCTACTCGGCCGCGGCGACCCGTGCGGCGGGCTTGCGCACCGCCCGCCGGCGCCGCCGCGGCGGCCGCACCGGCGGCAGTTTCTCAGACGGGGCGGGCGCGTACGGGTCCTTGACCGCCTCGAGCAGGCGTTCGCGGACCTGGACGAGCTTGCTCTCGTGGGTGACCTTGAGCCCGAACAGATCCTTGACGTAAAACACGTCGACGGCGCGGGCGCCGTAGGTGGAAATCTTGGCGCTCCAGATTTGCAGATTCAGCGCCGTCAGCGCCCTCGTGACGTCGTAGAGGAACCCCGGTCGGTCCCGGCCGTTCACTTCGATGACGGTGTAGGTGGCGGAGGCGTCGTTGTCGATCAACACGCGCGGCGCCACGTAAAACGCCCGGGCCCGGCTGGGAAACGGGCGGCCGGCGGGCAGGTCCCGCCCCGGGCGCAGCCGCCCGGAGAGGAACCCTTCGATGCGCAAGGTCAGTCTTTCCAGATCCTCGGGTTCATGGAACGGGCCGCCCTCGGCGTCCTGGATCCAGAAGGTGTCGAGGGCCATGCTGTTCGCCAGGGTGAAGACCTTGGCATCGACAATGTTGGCGCCGCACATGGCCATGGCCCCGGCGATCTGCGAGAAAAGGCCGACAAAGTCGGCGGTGTAAATGGTGACCTCGGTGACCGCCCGGTGCTCGTCCACCCGGGTATCGATGGTAAGCGGCGCGCCCGCTTCCTCCGCTGGCCTGACGAGGCGCGCCTGACGGGCGTGGGTCTTGGCATCGAAGGAGAGCCAGTAGGAGGGATGGCCACGGGCGAGATGCTCTTCGAACGCCGCCGCGCTCCAATCGGCGAGTTCCCGGCGGAGCGATTCCTGCGCCGCGGCCACCCTTTCTTCGCGGCCCTCGGCCATCAACCCGCCTGACATCAAATCCTCGGCGAGGTAGTAAAGGTCGCTCAAGAGCGCCGCCTTCCACGCATTCCACACACTGGGGCCGACCGCGCGGATGTCGGCCACGGTCAGGACCAGAAGCAGGCGCAGGCGCTCCGGCGACTGCACGATGGCGACGAAATCCCTGACCGTCTGCGGGTCGTCGACGTCGCGCTTGAACGCGGTGTCGCTCATGACCAGGTGATGGCGCACGAGCCAGGAGACGGTTTCCGTCTCCTCGTCCGTGAGCCCGAAGCGCGGACCGAGCTTGAGCGCGATCCCGGCGCCGATCTCGGAATGATCCCCGCCCCGGCCCTTGGCGATGTCGTGGATCAGCAACGCGAGGTAAAGGGCCTGGCGCGACTGAGCCTTGTGGATCACCTCGCTTGCGATCGGCACCTCGTCCTTCAACAGCCCCTGTTCGATCCGGTGCAGGGTCCCAAGGGCGAAGATGGTGTGCTCGTCGACCGTGTAGGCGTGGTACATGTCGTGCTGCATCTGGGCGACGACACGGCCGAAATCGGGAACGAAGCGGCCGAACACCCCGGCCTCGTTCATCCGCCGCAGCATGAACTCGGAGTCATCGGGGGCGGCGAGGATCTCCATGAACAGCCGGTTGGCCTCGGGATCGTTCCGGAGTCCGTCGTCGATGAGCTTCAGGTTCCGGGTGATCAGGCGCAGCACCTGCGGGTGGATGTCGAGCTGGTGCCGTTGCGCCACATGGAACAGGCGGATGAGCTTGACCGGATCTTCGGCGAAGGCGGTGTCGCTTGTCACCGTGACGCGGTCCCCCTCGACCTCGAAGCCCTCGATGACGCGTTTGCGAAGCCCGAACCGGGGCAGCAGGCGGGGCCTGCGTCGCTGCTGGTCTTCGAGCGCGGCGCAGAATATGCGGGTGAGGTCCCCCACCTCCTTGGCGTAGAGGAAATAGTGCTTCATGAAGCGTTCGACCCCGCGGGCGCCGGCGTGATCGGTATAACCCATGAGGCGGCCGAGCTCCTCCTGCAAATCCAGGGTCAGCCGGTCCTCGGCCCGCCCCGTGACGTAGTGGAGATGGCAGCGCACCGTCCACAGGTAGTTCTCGGCCTTGGCGAAGCGGTCGGCCTCCTTGGCGGACAGCACGCCGAGCTTGACCATCTCGCCGACCGCGTCCACCCGGTAGAGGTACTTGGCGATCCAGAACAGGGTGTGCAGGTCCCGCAATCCGCCCTTGCCTTCCTTGATGTTGGGCTCGAGCACGTAGCGTGAATCGCCCATGCGCTGGTGGCGGGCGTCCCGTTCGGCCAGCTTCTCCTCGACGAACTCCGTTTCCGTGCCGGCCACGACCGCCTTGGCGAAGCGCCGGCGAAAGGTGGTGAATATCTCCTTGTCCCCGCAAATGTGGCGCGCCTCGAGGAGCGCCGTGCGGATCGTCATATCGGCCTTGGCAAGACGGAGGCACTCGTTGACCGAGCGCGTGGCATGCCCCACCTTGAGCCCCAGATCCCAAAGCAGATAAAGCATGTATTCGATGACCTGCTCGTTGTGGGGCGTCTTCTTGTAGGGGAGCAGGAAGAGAAGATCGATGTCGGAATAGGGCGCGAGCTCGCCGCGGCCATAGCCGCCGACGGCGGTCACCGCGACACGCTCGCCCGTCGTCGGATTGGCCAGGGGATAGACGCGTTTGGTGGTGAAGTCGTGGATCAGGCGGACGAGTTGGTCCATGAGGTGGCAGTTGGCGGCGACCACCTCGGAACCGGTCGCCCCCACGTAAAAGCGCCGGCGCACTTCCTTGCGGGCGCGTTGCAACGCCGTCTTGACGAGGCCGAGCATCTTGGCGCGCGCCTTTTCGGGCGCGAGGTCCCGGGCCGCCGCCTTGTTTATTCTTCGGGCGAGCGCAGGGGCGTCGATGATGGTGCGCTTTTTGTGAACGGCTTCCAAGACCTTGCAGATGTTGCCTCCGCCCGCACATTGCAACCGCGGGACCCTTGCACGGGCCCGCCGGAGGGGCGCCGGGAATTAGTATGGCACAGAACCCCGATCTGCGCCCAGAATGGTCGGGCGGAACTTAAACCGCCCCCGCAAATCCTGCGATCACGGAGACAAGAATGACGTCCGCCGCGCTTTTGATCGTCGACGTCCAGAAAGGGTTCCTCAACGATTGGACCGGACATATCCCGGCCAAGGTCGAGGCCCTGCAGAACCGGTACGAAAAGGTGTTCGTCACGCGGTTTTCCAACCCGCAAGGGTCCAACTACCGCAAGCTCATCGGCTGGCGCCCTTTCGCTCCCGGAACCAGGGACACCGAGCTTGCCTTCACCCCCCGCGACGACGCCGTTATCATCGACAAGGCGGTCTATTCCTGCGTGACCGGCGGGTTCCTGGCGCGCCTCAAGGGGATCGGCATCGACACCGTGCATCTCAGCGGCATCGCCACCGACAACTGCGTGCTCAAATGCGCCGTCGATCTGTTCGAGGCGGGGCTCAGGCCGATCGTGCTCGCGGACTTTTGCGCGAGCCACGGCGGGCCCGAGTGCCACGATTGCGGCCTCAGGCTGCTCAGGCGCTTCATCGGCGAGAAGCAGGTGGTCTCGGGGACGACGCCTCGAGCCCCTGCCGGGGCGTGACGGCGAGCCGCCCTGAATCTTGCGGATTGCCATGGCCAAGGGGCGAGAGCGCTATCCGACCAAATTGAATCAATTTGATGGAGGCAAATCGGTTTTCCGGGCAGGCCTGCCTTCGCCGAAGCGAAGCTTCGGCTTCGCGCAGGCAGGCGCGGCGTGAAGCGCGATGCTTGAGCATCGGGCGAGCGTCGCAACGAAC
>CBESNX010000144.1:0-4657 GCA_965531025.1 uncultured bacterium | reverse complement strand
AGCGAGCGCCGCGGGGATCGAGGCGGTCACCACCTCCGGCAGCGGCGGCGCACTCGCCGGTATTCCTCGGGCGTGTCGAGCGCGGCCTGAGTTCGGTGAAGCGATTCGATCATCTGCTCGTAGACGGGTTCGAGGAGTTCCCGGGATAACGCTCGCACCTCTCGCTCCGCGTCCTCGGGCGATGCCACCGCTGCGGGCTCGCGCCCCGTGGGGATCAGGAGCGAGGTCAACGCCGATCTCACCCTTGGCGCGTAGCGTTTGAGGTTTTTTTGGGCGGCGCGGACGTGCCCTTTTTCGTGCTCCAAAATTACGCGGTACGGACATGTTCGGGGACCGTATTCCTTGGCAACGTACACCTCCATGGTGCGGTAGCTGAGCGTCACGTCGACCGCGGTCACCCAGAAGCAAAACGCATCGCCTGACCGCACCGCGGAGTATCTGGCGGACGTCTTGATTCGCAAACGCGATTTGGTCAAGCCGAGAACGCGCGAGCGCGGCCCATGGAAAGATAGCTCGCCGAGCTCGGCGATGCTGAAATCGTGATCGACCGGCACGCGCGGAATCTCGATCTGCACATGCACCGCAAAAGGGGCCTGGGGGAATGCCGGACATCGCCGGCCGGCTGTTGGTCGTGGGCGCCTGGTCAGCTGCCTTGGCCTGCTCTGGCGTTCGGCCTCAAGCTTGCGCAGCCGTTTCTCGGCCTCGGCGTCACCTTGCTCGACGGCCCTGCGCAACCACATGATTGCCGCATTGGAATCCTCGGTTACTCCCTGACCTCGGGCAAAAAAGACGCCCAGCTTGCGCTGTGCTTCAGCGTGCCCTTGCTCGGCGGCAAGCCGGTACCACTGCGCGGCCTTGCCGTAATCCTTCGCTCCCCAAAAGCCATCCACGTAGAGGTCGCCGATCACCGTTTGGGCATCGGCGTCGCCGTTTTGAGCGGCTAGGCCATACCACTTGACCGCCACGGCGAGTTGGCGCTCGACCCCCAGGCCGTATTGATACAGGAGCCCGAGGTTGTATTGGGCCGCGGCATTGCCTTGCTCCGCCAGCGGTTGCCATATCCGATAGGCCGCGGCGTAGTCTTCGCGTTGATAGGCCTCATGGCCCGCGTCGGACTGACCTCCCGCCGGCGCCGCCAGGCTGAACAACAACATGAGAGCAAGCCCGGGCCGCCCAGCCAAGGATCGAACCCCCCGGAGATACCGCTTAAACCGAAAGAGCGCTGAAAGACGTCGAACATTCCACCACGTTGCGCGCCCTCGAGGGATGCTCTCCGGCAAATCCGGGCTCAAGAGGTCGTCCCAAGGTTTTCGGCCCGTGCCTGCGCCCCGACTCAGTCCGTAAACCCCAGTACGTCCCGCATGCTGTAGTGCCCCGGCGGCTTGCCGCGAGCCCACAACGCCGCGCGCACGGCGCCGCGGGCGAAAATCTGGCGCCCCGCCGCCTCGTGGCTGATCGCGAGCCGCTCGCCCTCGCCGGCGAACACCACCGTATGCTCGCCAACCACGTCGCCGCCCCGCAAGACCGCAAAGCCAATGTCGCCGGCGCGCCGTGCGCCTGTCAGCCCGTCGCGGGCCCTTTGGGCGACGTCATCGAGCCGAACACCACGTCCTCTGGCCGCGGCCTCGCCGAGCCCAAGCGCCGTGCCCGATGGCGCGTCCGCCTTGTGGCGGTGGTGCATTTCCACGATTTCGATGTCGTAGTCCTCATCGAGGATGCGGGCAACCTGTTCGGTCAACGCCATCATCAGGTTGACGGCAACCGAGAAGTTGGCGGCCCGGACGATCGCCGTGTGGCGGGCCGCCATGGCGAGCTTCTTTTCGTGATCGGCATTCAACCCGGTGGTGCCGATCACGTGGATGGTTTTCCCCTGGGCCGCAAGGCCCGCGTGTTCGGCGGTCGCCTCCGGCGCCGTGAACTCGAGCACCGCATCGGCGGCGGCGAACATCTCCACCGGATCATCGCCGATGGCGACGCCCAACGGGCCCAATCCCGCGACCTCGCCCGCGTCCCGCCCCACCGCCGCGTTGCCCGGTTGCTCGGCCGCCCCCGCCAGCACGCAGCCATCGGTCGCGTCGACCTGGCGCACGAGCGTCGCGCCCATGCGACCCGCCGCGCCGGCGACGCCGATTTTCAGCTCCGCCATGGTTCAACCCCCTCGCATCGCTTCGCAATCGGCTGCGATTTAACCACAGGAGTGGGCGCGGCGGAATATTCGTGCCGGGAACGGGAGCGGGCGGGCGCTCGTGAAGTGAACGGAATGGCGGGCAACCTATCAAGCGTTGAAGGGCCGGACGGAACGATCAGTCCTGCTCGCGCAGGTCTTCCCAGAACTCCTTGACCTTGGCGAAGTAGCTTTCCGATTCCGGGCTCGTCCGCTGTTTGCTGCCGGCCGTTTCGAACTCGCGCAACAGCTCCTTCTGGCGCTTGGTGAGGTGCCCCGGGGTTTCGACGGAGGCCTGGATGTACATGTCGCCCCGCGCGGCGCTGCGCATCACCGACATGCCCTTGCCGCGCAGCCGGAATTGATGGCCCGACTGGGTCCCCGGCGGGATGCTGACCCGTGCCCGCCCGCCGTCCACGGTGGGCACCTGGACGGTCCCCCCCAGCGCCGCCGTGGTCATGGAAATGGGCACGCGGCAATAAATATCGGCGCCGTCGCGCTGGAACAACCGGTGCGGGGCGATGGTGAGGAACATGTAAAGATCTCCGGACGGCCCGCCGCGCAGGCCCGCCTCGCCCTCACCGGACAGGCGGATGCGCGTACCATCCTCCACCCCCGCGGGGACGTTGACGGAAAGGGTCTTTTCCCGGCGCAGGCGCCCCGCGCCGCGGCACGCCCTGCACGGACTTTCGATGACCCGGCCGGCGCCCTGACAGCCATGGCAAGTGCGCTCGATGGTGAAGAACCCCTGCTGCGCACGCAGCTTGCCGCGGCCATGACAGGTGGGGCAGGTGACCGGCTGCGATCCCTTGGCGGCGCCGGTACCGTTGCACGAGTCACAGGTGACGGAGGTGGGAACGCGGATGGTGGCCTGGCTGCCGGCGAACGCTTCCTCGAGGGTCGTCTCGAGATTGTATCGAAGGTCCGCCCCCCGGCGGGACGCGGTCGGGCCGCGCCGCGTGCCCATGAAATCGCCGAACATTTCGTCGAAAATGTCGGCGAAGCCGGTCGAGAAATTGAAATTGAAGTCCGCGGCGCGCGGCCCGCCGTCGTTGTCGAACGCGGCATGGCCGAAGCGGTCGTAAGCGGCACGCTTCTCGCCGTCCTTGAGGACGTCGTAAGCCTCGGAGATTTTCTTGAACTTTCGCTCCGCCGCCTTATCCCCGGGGTTGCGGTCGGGGTGGTGCTGCATGGCCAGCTTGCGGTAGGCCTTTTTGATGTCCTCACCGCTGGTGCTGCGGTCTACCCCAAGGACCTCGTAGTAATCCTGTCCGGCCATCTCCTCCAACCCGAAATCGAACCGCGATCCGCAAGCCGCCGCCGTCGACGCCGATGCCGATGCCCAAGAGGCCGGAGCGTCCGGGGCGGGAAATTCGTATCAGCCGCGAAATCTCGTCAGGCCGGCTTGTCCCTCTTTTCGTCCTCCACCTCTTCGAAATCGGCGTCGACGACGGTGGCGTCTTCGCCGTCCGCCTTCGCGGCGCTTTCCGACGCCTCCTCGCCCGATTCCGCCGGCGCCTCCTGGCTCGCCTTGTACATCGCCTCGCCGAGCTTCATGGACGCGGCCGCCAGCGCCTCGATCTTGGACCGAATGGCCTGGACGTCGTCGCCGTCCATCACCTCGCGAAGCGCTTGCGTGGCGTCCTCGATCTCCTTGCGCTCGTCTTCCCCGACCTTGTCGCCGAACTCCTTGAGATTCTTTTCCGTGGTATGGATCAGGGAATCGGCCTGGTTGCGGGCCTCGACCACTTCCTTGCGCTTCTTGTCCTCCTCGGCGTGGGCCTCGGCGTCCTTGACCATCTTTTCGATCTCGCCATCGGACAGGCCGCCGGAGGCCTGGATGCGGATCTGCTGTTCCTTGTTGGTGGCCTTGTCCTTGGCCGAGACGTTGACGATGCCGTTGGCGTCGATGTCGAACGTCACCTCGACCTGCGGCAAGCCGCGCGGGGACGGCGGAATTCCCACGAGGTCGAACTGGCCCAAGAGCTTGTTGTCCGCCGCCATCTCGCGTTCGCCCTGGTACACGCGGATCGTCACCGCCGTCTGATTGTCCTCGGCGGTCGAGAAAACCTGGGCCTTCTTGGTCGGGATCGTCGTGTTGCGGTCGATCAGCCGAGTGAACACGCCGCCCAGGGTCTCGATGCCGAGCGAGAGCGGCGTGACGTCGAGCAGCAGCACATCCTTGACGTCGCCCTTCAGCACGCCCGCCTGGATCGCCGCGCCCACCGCCACGACCTCGTCCGGGTTGACGCCCTTATGGGGCTCCCGGCCGAAGAGGTTCTTCACCGTCTCTATCACCTTGGGCATGCGGGTCATGCCGCCCACCAGGATGATCTCGTTGATCTCCGAGGCCTTCAACCCGGCGTCTTTCAACGCCGCCTTGCAGGGTCCGATAGTGCGCTCGATCAGGTCCTCCACCAGCGCCTCGAGCTTGGCCCGGGTAAGCTTGATGTTGAGGTGCTTCGGCCCGGTCTGATCGGCGGTGATGAAGGG
>CBESNX010000143.1:0-4679 GCA_965531025.1 uncultured bacterium | reverse complement strand
TTGTCACACGCGGTACGCGCGCGCGCCTTCGGCGAAGGCCATCATCCAGTAGAGCTGCGCCCCCACAGCCGCCAGCGGAAGCAGCAGCCAAGCCAAATCCAGCAAGGTGAGCGCCAGCAGGAGAAAGCAGAAATCGGCGCGGGCGAGCTCGCGGAAGGCGTAGACGAATCTGTCCTTCAACCCCTGCGGCACAGGGGCGACGGGCGTCACGTGTTTTGCCTCGGGCTCGCCCTCTTGCCGAGCGTCCCGTATCAACGCGATCACGTAGTTGATGGTGGCTCCCGCGGCGGCGGCCCACCCCAGCCACAGCCACAGCGCCTCGCCCGTCCGTCCCTCGACGCCGGAGCCAAGCGCGACGAACAGGGCGCTGTGGACCGCCCAGTCGCCCAAGGTGTCGAGGCGGGCGCCGAGATCCGAGCACATGCCCTTGAGGCGGGCGATCTCGCCGTCGCAGAAGTCCAGCACGTAGCTCAGCATCAGCAGCAGGGCGCCCAGAACCTGCCAGCCCTGCTCGCCCTGCAGGTAACACAAGGCGCCGCCGAGCCCGGCCGCGATCGAGGCCAAAGTCACCTGGTTCGGCGTCACCGGCAGTCGCACCAGCAGCGAGGTGGCGCGGCAGGAGATGTGACGGATCAGCGGGAACAACCGCCCCGGCGGGGCGAGCGTGTAGCCCGAAGGCGTATCGGTGGTGCGGTTCATCTGCCGGGACGTTTCCTTGTACCCGCGCCCGGCGGCTCGAACGACGCGCCCAGGCATCGCGGCGCGCCTGCCGTCTCCGAGTCCGGCGCGGACGGGCCGTACTATAGCAACTCACCCCGGGCGGCGATAGCGTTCCGGCCGTGCCGCCGACAAAGCGTCATAAACTTTTACGTGTGTAATAACTATCATAACAATTTTTAAGTGTAGTATTGAAAATCCCAGGTGTCTTTCCCAAATTACCAACTGTACTGGGTTCTGTAAGTACCCAAAGACTGTTTCCCGATTTCGCAGGTTGAACGGGTTTTGGGCTCACTCCTCGATTGACGGTGGAGGGGGGGGTAAGCTTTCCGGAGAGGGTAGACTGCCCTCTCCGGCGCTCCGGCTGTCGTGAAAAAGGGTTGGACGAGATGAAAATTGCTCAAGTTGCGCCACTTTACGAAAGTTGCCCGCCGCGGCTCTATGGCGGGACCGAGAGGGTTGTCTCCTACCTCACCGAGGAGTTGGTTCGTCAAGGGCACGATGTCACCCTGTTCGCGAGTGGGGACTCGGAGACGTCCTCCAGGCTGCACGCGCCCTGCGCGCACTCGCTTCGGCTCAACGCCGGTGATGGTGTCGGTCTTGCTTACCATCTTGTCATGTTGCACCACGTCCGCTCCTCGGCCGATGCTTACGACATCATTCACTTCCACGCGGATTATCTGCATTTTCCGCTGTTCGCCGACCGTCCCGAAAAAACCCTGACGACGGTTCACGGGCGGCTGGATTTGCAGGAGCTGCCGATCATTTTCGGAGAGTTCCAGTCGATGCCGGTGGTCTCCGTCTCGGATTCCCAAAGGCGCCCCCTGCCTTGGGCGAACTGGCGGGGGACGGTTTACCACGGCCTGCCGACGGAGCTTTACGCACCCGGGCCCGGGCGCTCCGGCTATCTTGCGTTCATCGGCCGCATATGCCCGGAAAAGAGGCCTGACAGGATGATCGCAATCGCCAAGAGGGCCGGCGTGCCCTTGAAGATCGCCGCCAAGGTGGACAAGGTCGACGTCGATTACTTCGATGATGTCATAAAGCCGCTTCTCGACGATCCCCTCATCGAGTTTGTCGGCGAGATCAGCGATGCGGAAAAAGAAGCGTTTCTGGGCGATGCCCTTGCGCTCCTATTCACCATTGGCTGGCCCGAGCCTTTCGGCCTTGCGATGATCGAGGCCATGGCCTGCGGAACGCCGGTGATTGCCTGGCGGAACGGCTCGGTCCCCGAAGTCGTTGAAGAAGGCGTCACCGGTTTCATCGTCGCCGGCATCGACGAAGCGGTCGAAGCGATCGAACGGGTTTCCATCCTGGACCGTGCCGTGGTACGTAAGCGGTTCGAAGAGCGTTTTTCGGTGGAACGGATGGCGCGGGCTTATCTCTCGCTTTACGAAAGCGCGGCGAGCGGCCCGGAAAAGCCCGCGGTCGCCAAGCGCCAAGCCGCCAACGACACCTTGTTCCCGGTAACCGCGGCATAGTCCGAAGGAGCGATGGAGGAACAAACGGCAGCGCCCAGGGCGCGCATCGAGCGGCCCGCGGACGACACCCTCCAATTCTACATTCCCGCGACCTCGTCCCTGTTTGAGCGGCGCCCCCGTACGCTCAAGCAGGGAGACACCTTTGCCGTCTTCGACCACTACGGCGACATCGTCCCCCTGGAACGCAGCCCCGATGGCCTGTTCCACGAGGACACCCGGTATCTTTCGCGCCTCGAGCTTCAGATCAACGGCCGCCGCCCCCTGCTTCTGAGCTCGACGGTCCAGGATGACAACCTGGTCCTGGCGAGCGATTTGACCAATCCGGACATCTACGAGGACGGCCGGCTGGTCGTGCCGAAGGACACCGTCCATATCTACCGCTCGAAATTCCTGTGGAATGGCGCCTGCTACGAGCGCATGGCGATTCGCAATTTCGACGCAAGGGCGCACGGCATCGTGGTCAACCTTCGGTTCGAGGCCGACTTCGTCGATCTTTTCGAAGTCCGGGGCCACGTCCGTCCCCGCAGGGGCAGACAATCGGTCGCCAGGTTGTCGGCGGATTCGATTACCCTGAGTTACGCGGGACTCGACGGCATAAAGCGCGAAACGAACCTCCGGTTCCACCCGGCCCCCGCCAGGCTCGACCCATCCGAGGCCGTCTTCGAGTTTTCGATAGATCCCGGGGACCGGGCCGTCCTGTTCATGGTCGTCTCCTGCGGGGAGATGGCGGAAGAGAGCGACCCGAGCCGGGTCTTTTTCACCTTGCTGCGCCAGGCCCATCGCACCCGGCACTCGGCGACGAAAAAGGCGGCCACGGTCGAGACCAGCAACACCGTGTTGAACGAAGTCTTGTGCCAGTCCTTCGCCGATCTGCACATGCTTCTGACCCACACGGACCACGGCCTCTACCCCTACGCCGGCATCCCCTGGTTCAGCGCGCCGTTCGGGAGGGACGGGATCATCACGGCGATGGAAACGCTCTGGATCGACCCGGAAATCGCCAAGGGGGTCCTCAAATACCTGGCGGCAACCCAGGCCACGGAGGTGATACCGGAAGCGAGCGCGGAGCCGGGCAAGATTCTGCACGAGACACGCCAGGGGGAGATGGCTCGGCTGCATGAGGTCCCGTTCCATCTTTACTATGGAAGCGTTGACGCCACGCCGCTTTTCGTCATGCTGGCGGGCCTCTATTTCGAGCGCACCGGCGACCTCGAGACGATCAAGGCGTTATGGCCCCATATCGAAGCGGCCCTCAAATGGATCGACTCTTACGGGGATCCCGACGGGGACGGCTTCGTCGAGTATGACCGCGAGACCGATAGCGGCCTCGTCAATCAGGGCTGGAAAGACTCCCACGATTCGATCTTTCAGAGCGACGGCGGACTGGCGTGGGGACTGGTCGCCCTGTGCGAGGTCCAGGGCTACGTTTTCGCGGCCAAGCGACTCGCCGCCTCGATGGCACGGGCGATGGCGATGGCGATGATGGCGTCGACCCTCGAATCCCAGGCAGAGGCCTTGCGGGAAAAGTTCGAGGCGGCGTTCTGGTGCGAGGACTTGTCCACCTATGCCCTTGCCCTGGACGGCAACAAACGGCCCTGCCGGGTGCGGGCCTCCAACGCCGGACATGCACTGTTCACGCAAATCGCGTCCCGCGAGAGGGCCGAACGGGTGGCCGAGACGCTGTTGGCCAGGAATTCCTTTTCCGGCTGGGGCATCCGCACCGTCGCCCGCGAGGAATCACGGTACAACCCCATGTCCTATCACAACGGATCCGTTTGGCCCCATGACAACGCGCTCATCGCCCTCGGCATGGCCCGCTACGGCCTGAAAGAACAGGTCCTGCGCATCTTCGGCGGCCTGTTCGACGCCTCCAGCTACATGGACCTGCGGCGCCTTCCCGAACTGTTCTGCGGCTTGGTCAGACGGCAGCGGAAAGGACCGACCTTCTATCCCGTCGCCTGCTCCCCCCAGGCCTGGGCCAGCGCCGCGCCCTTTGCGCTTCTGCAGGCGTCCCTCGGCCTGGAACTGGACCACAAGGCGGACGAGATACGGTTCAAGTTCCCGTTGCTGCCCGATTTCCTGGATGAGGTGTTGATCCGCAGACTGAGGCTCGGGGAGTCCACCGTGGATATCCTCTTGAGACGGCATGAGAGCGACGTGGCCGTAAACGTGCTCGAGCGGAGCGGAAGCGCGCGCGTGATAGTGATCAGTTGAAGCCCGTCGCAAGACGCCGTCAGGGCCCTGTCCGGCGTCTTGACCTTCGTGCCGATCAGATTACGAGGACTACATCACCGGCCAAAGGGCCGCCGCGGCGTTTTCATGGCACCGCCGATCGGTCCCGTATCGCGGATGCCGCACCGAAATCTCGTGGCGCCCCTGGAGGGACTCGAACGCCTGTGGCCCGGCGACGACGTACTGCCGCGAGACCGCGAACCATTGACCTCACCCCACCAAATTCAGGTAGTGGGGATGTGGAGGCTG
>CBESNX010000142.1:0-4681 GCA_965531025.1 uncultured bacterium | reverse complement strand
GCCGAGCCACTGTCGCCTTGGCAACCGCGGAGAATGCGATGGATCCCTCCCAGCTGACGCAGCAGTCCGAGTTCGAGTGGCGCATCGAGGCGCACGGCAAGATGCGCGTGCCCGCGGTCATTTTCGGGAGCGAAGAGCTGATTCGCGACATGGACGAGAAGGTCGGCGAGCAAATCAGCAACGTCGCTTCGCTTCCCGGCATCGTCAATGCGGCCTACGCCATGCCCGACGCCCATTGGGGCTATGGCTTTCCCATCGGCGGAGTCGCCGCTTTTGATCCGGACGCGGGCGGGGTGGTCTCCGCCGGCGGCGTCGGTTTCGACATCTCCTGCGGCGTGCGCACCCTTCACACCGGCCTCAAGCTCGGCGACATCGAGCCCGCGAAGCCGGCCCTCGCCGATGCCCTGTTCGAACACATCCCCGCGGGCCTCGGGAGCACCGGCGCGATTACGCTTAACGCCGAGGAAATGGACGCCATGCTGGCCGGGGGCGCGCGCTGGGCGGTGGAGCGGGGTTACGGGGATGCGGCCGACCTTGCGCGCATCGAAGAGCGCGGCTCCATGTCGGGCGCGCGGCCCGCGTGCGTCTCGGACCGCGCCAAGAAGCGCCAGAAAAAGGAGATGGGAACGCTCGGCTCCGGCAACCATTACCTCGAGGTCCAGGAGGTGGTGGAAGTCCTCGATCCCGCCACCGCCGCCGCCTTCGGCCTCGAGAAGGGCGACGTGGTGGTCTCGGTTCACTGCGGCTCGCGGGGCCTCGGCCATCAGATCGGCACCGAGTACCTGCGCGAGATGGCGATCGCCGCCGCCGACTTCGGGATCGCGCTGCCGGACCGCGAGCTCGCCTGCGCCCCCATCAACTCCGAGACCGGCCAGAATTACCTCGGCGCCATGCGCGCGGCCATGAACTGCGCGCTGGCCAACCGGGAAATCATCACCCATCTCGCGCGCGAGGTGTTCGCCGATCTCCTGCCCGAGGCGCGGCTCGAGCTGCTCTATGACGTGTCCCACAACACCTGCAAGCTCGAAGCGCACGAGGTGAACGGCAAGGGCATGGACCTTTTCGTGCATCGCAAGGGCGCGACCCGGGCCTTCGGCCCCGGCCATCCCGACCTGCCGGAGGCGTTGCGCGATGCCGGCCAGCCGGTCCTGATCGGCGGCAGCATGGGCACCGCATCCTACATCCTCACCGGCATGACGAGCGGCCTTGCCTTCGACTCGTCGTGCCACGGCGCCGGCCGGGCGATGAGCCGGCGGGCGGCCAAAAAGCTCTGGCAAGGCAAAACACTCGTCGCAGAGCTCGCCGCAAAAGGGATACTGATTCGCAGTCCGTCCTTCCGCGGCGTCGCCGAGGAAGCGCCCGGGGCGTACAAGGACGTGGGCGGCGTCGTCACCGCCGCCGACCATGCCGGGCTTTCGCGCACGGTGGCAAAGCTCCACCCCCTCATCTGCGTCAAGGGTTGACGGCGGCCATGGCGGCACGGATCGGCACCAGCGGCTGGGACTACCCGGGCTGGAAAGACGGGTTCTACAGCGGCGTCGCGCGCAAGGACTGGCTCGCCTACGCGGCCCAGCGGTTTACCGGCATCGAGATCAACGCCACCTTTTACAGGGAGCAGAAGCGGGAGACCCTCGCGCGCTGGCGGGAGTCCACGCCCGAGGGTTTCGCCTTTGCGATCAAGGGGCACCGCTTTATAACCCATCGCATGCGGCTGCAAGACCCCGAGGAGGCGCTCAAGCGCCAGCGCGCCAACGCCGCGGAACTCGGAGGCAAGCTGGCGGCGGTGCTGTGGCAGTTGCCGCGCTCGTTTCACAAGGACATGGCGCGGCTCGAGCGCTTTGCCGCGGCCCTCGACGGATGGCCGGAGGCGCGTCATGCGCTCGAATTCCGCCACAAAAGCTGGTTCGACGATGAGGCCGCCGCCGTACTCGTCGCCCACGGACTTGCCAACTGCATCTCCGATGCCGCCGACTGGCCGATGTGGGACGCTCTCACCGCCGATCTCGTCTATGTGCGGCTGCACGGGGCGGAACGGACCTACCGTTCGGCCTATCGCGACGGGGGCCTCGAGCCCTGGGCAAGGCGGGTGAAACGCTGGTTCGAAGAGGGCCGCGAGGTCCATGTCTATTTCGACAACGACGCCGAAGGGGCGGCGCCCCGGGACGCGCTCAGGCTGATGGAGATGCTGGGCGTCGCGGCGGGCGAACCCGCCTTCGAGGCCAGGGCCGGCGCGGGAGCCGCGTCATGATCCGGTGGTTCGTCGTCTACGGCATCGTCCTGGTTCTCGCCGCGCTGCTGTGGCCCACGCTGAACAGCTTCGGACTCGGCCAGCTGCCCGGCGATTTCGTGATCGAGCGGGAGGGTTTTCGTTTTTACGTTATGCTCAGCTCCTCTTTCCTGGTAAGCCTCGTGGTTTCATTGGTGCTGTGGCTCCTGCAAAGGTAGCCGGACGGCGCCGGCGCGACCGAGAACGCTTTGCTCATTAAGGTCCATGCGTAAAACCCCGCCGTCGCGCGAGCAAAAAAATGCGGCGCTTACCACCGCGCGGTTACTGCTGGAGATCAAGGCGGTCAATTTCCGGCCCGCCGACCCGTTCATCCTGACCTCCGGCCGGGCGAGCCCGGTTTACATCGATTGCCGCAAGATCATTTCCTTTCCCCGGGCGCGGAAGACGATCGTCGATCTGGCGGTCGCCGCGATCGAGCGCGAAGCCGGCATCGAGTCGTTCGACGCCGTCGCCGGCGGCGAGACCGCCGGCATCCCCTTCGCCGCCTGGATCGCCGATCGCCTGGACCTTGCCATGCTGTACGTGCGCAAGGAACCGAAGGGCTTCGGGCGCATGGCCCAGATCGAGGGCGAGATGGCGGAAGGCTGCCGCGCCCTTCTGGTCGAGGACCTTGCGACGGACGCCGCGAGCAAGCTCGACTTCATCAATGCCTTGAGGGAAGCGGGCGGCGAGGTCCGCTACGTCTTCGTCGTGTTCTCCTACGGCATCTTCCCGGAAGCGCCCGAAAAGCTGGAGCAAGCCGGGGTCAAGCTCGTGGCGCTCGCCACCTGGTGGGACGTGATCGAGGCGGCGCAACAGGGCAGCTATTTTCCCGCGGAGGCGTTAAACGAGGTGAAGGCCTTCCTCGAGAATCCCCGCCAATGGTCGGCCAAACACGGCCCGGAGAAATGATCGTTGCCGGAACGCGGCGCGGCGCGGCGCAAAAAGGGCCCACGGGGCATTTACGGCTGTTCGTAAGAAAACTTAAACGGGTATCGAATATACACGCCGCGACGACGATGAAATTGGACGCCCGCGGAGTGTCGCCGCCGGCGGCAAGCCGCCGGCGCATGGCCGCGGCCCCGGTTTCGTGCTAAGTGTCGGAGACGTGTTCTCATCATCCGGGGAACGTTGCATGAGGAAGCTCGCTGTTCTGCTGTCCGCCTTGACGCTGCTCGCCGGCTGCGCGAACTCGGGCGGGTATGGCGAGGCCCGGCCGGAGCCGGCGGCCGCCGCGGTGCAGCCGAATATCGCCTGGCGTACCGTGCTCGCGGGCGACGTGGTCGAGGTCGAGCTCACGGATCCGAACGCCTATTACCGCGTCGAGCGGATCGAGCTGGTCGGCCCCGCCGGCCAGACCTATACGGCCACCACGCTGACGCGGGAGACCGTGCGCGAGGACGCGGGCCCCTATGGCAGCGGCATCGGCGTGGGAATCGGCGGCTATGGCGGCAGCAGCAGCGGCGCGGCGGTGGGCTTGGGGCTCAGCTTCCCGTTGGGAAGCGCCAGCCAACCCGCCCCGACCGTCACCCGCACCATAGCGCGCATTCGCGTGCCGGACGCGGACGCCTACCGGCGAACCGCCGGGCAGTGGACGATCAACGCCTATCTCAGCGACCCGGCCGGGACTCCGAGCCTCGCCAAGATCCCCGCGCCCACGCCGGGCGACTAGCGGATCAAGGATTACTATATATTAACGGCTCCTTGCTGCAGCGCTTCGGCGGCGGAGACATCGAAGCTTGGTTCATGCGCACCATCCTTCCCATCCTTTCGGCGATGAGATCAGGCGGTCTTGCGCTGGCCGCGGCGCTGACGATCGCCGGGTGCGCGCCCGAAGCGCGCCATCCGCTCTATACGCCCCTCGAGGCCGCCGAGTCCTTCGGCTACTCGGAGCAACGGCTTTCCGAAACCAGCTACAAGGTGACCTACAGCGCGCCCGTCCGGAGGACCTACGCCTACGGCCGCGAGGAGCGCAAGCAAGAGACGGAGGAGCGGCTGGCGCTGGCCTACGACCTGGCGCTGTGGCGCGCCGCCGAGCTCGCGCTGGCGAACGGATACCCGGCGTTCGAGGTCTCGAATCGGGACAACTCCGTGCAAGTGGATATCCGGAGCGACTATTATCGCCATGACCCGTTCTTGTATCACGGGCACCACTTCGGCCACGGCTTTTTCCCGCACCACTTCTATGGCTTTTACGACCGCTATGCCGAACTCGCGGCCCGGGTGAGTATCGCGGTGGATTTCCGCGCCGCGCCGGACGGGGACAGGCTCGACGCTAGAGCAACGCTGAAGCGCCTGCGGGCGAAATATCCCGACGCCGCCGGGCCGGCTCCGGCCCAGGGCTGAGCCTAGAGCGCTACCCGACCAAATTGAATCAATTTGATGGCGGCAAATCGGTTTTCCGGGCAGGCGCGG
>CBESNX010000141.1:0-4700 GCA_965531025.1 uncultured bacterium | reverse complement strand
GCACCCGGGTGATCCACGAATCGGTGCGCCGCCTGATCGACGCCATGGTCAACGACCTCTTGAACGAGACCCGCCGGCGCATCGAGGACGCCAAGCCGGAATCGGCGCAGGCTATCCGCGATCTCGGCGCCCCGGTGGTCGCGTTCTCCGAAACCATGGCCGAAAACGACCGGGCGTTGAAATCGTTCCTGTTCGAGCGCATGTATCGCCACGACAAGGTCAAACGCATGGCGAGCAAGGCCCGCCGGATCGTCCATGACCTGTTCAAATTGCTGTTCGACGATCCGCGCCGCCTGCCGTCCGACTGGCAGCGTGAGGTGAATGGCGCCGATGGGGCGCGAAAGGCGCGCGTCGTCGGCGATTACATCGCCGGCATGACCGACCGCTACGCGCTCGACGAACACCAACGCCTCTCCGACCTTTACGCCAAGAAAGAATGAACCTTTTCAAAAGCTTCCAAAGGAAAATTGTCGCGGCGGTTGAAGATCTCGTGACGGAAGGCGTATTGCCGTCGCCGACCGACAAAGCCGACCTGAAGTCCCGTTTCGACAAGATCACGGCCGAGCCGCCCCGTGATCCCGCCCATGGTGACATCTCGTCCAATGCCGCGATGGTGATCTCCCGTCAGTTTGGTATGCCACCGCGCGAGGTGGGCGCAAAGCTGGCCGAGCGCCTTGGCGATGGTGCCGGGGTGATCTCGGCCGAGGTCGCGGGCGCCGGTTTCATCAACCTCCGCCTCGATGACGGTTTCTGGCGCGACCGACTTATCGACGTGCTCGACAGCGGGACGGCGTACGGCGATTCGGACATCGGCAAGAATGCCGGAAAAGTGAACGTCGAATTCGTCTCGGTCAACCCGACCGGGCCGCTTCACATCGGCCATGGCCGGGGCGCGGTGTTCGGCGATGTCCTGGCGTCGCTGCTGGAGAAGGCCGGCTTCGACGTGACGCGGGAATATTACATCAACGACGCCGGCAAGGGAGGGCAGATCGAGGCCCTGGCCCGCTCGGTCTATCACCGCTACCGGGAAGCGCTGGGCGAGGATCCGGGCGAGATGGCCGAGGGCCTTTATCCCGGCGACTACCTCATACCCGTCGGCCGGGCCCTTGCCGAGACGGACGGCAAAAAGTGGCTCTCGAAGCCCGAAGCGGAATGGATGGAGCACTGCGCAAATATTGGCAGTGATGCCATGATGGCCGTGATCCGCGAGGATCTGGAGGCACTAAACATCCATTTTGCCGAGGAGGAGTTCGTTTCCGAGCGCTCGTTGCAGACGGACGGCAAGGTAGACGACGCGCTCAAGTGGCTGGAAGAGAGGGGCCTGATCTACACCGGCGTGCTGGAACCGCCCAAGGGCAAGCCGCCGCCCGACGACTGGGAGCCGCGCGAGCAGTCGCTGTTTCGCGCCACCGACTTCGGCGATGACGTCGACCGGCCACTGCGGAAATCGGACGGAAGCTGGACCTACTTCGCCGCCGACATCGCCTATCACCGGGACAAGTTCGACCGCGGCTTCGCCACCATGATCGACGTCTGGGGCGCCGATCACGGCGGTTACGTCAAGCGCATGAAGGCGGCGGTCGCGGCGATCACCGAAGGCAAGGGCGAGTTGGACGTCAAGATCTGCCAGCTCGTCAACCTGTCGGAAGGCGGCAAGCCGGTCAGGATGTCGAAGCGCGCCGGCGACTTCGTCACCCTTCGCGAGGTCGTGGATCGGGTCGGCAAGGACGTGGTGCGCTTCATCATGCTGACCCGCAGGAACGATGCGCCGCTCGACTTCGACCTCGAAAAGGTGACCGAGCAGTCCCGCGACAACCCGGTATTTTACGTCCAATATGCCCATGCCCGGGCCCATTCGATCTTCCGGCACGCGCACCGGGAATTCCCCGGAATCGACATTTCTCCGCATAATCTTGCCAAGGGGCCGTTGCAACGCTTGACCCGGGACGACGAGATTGCTTTGATCAAACTTCTCACGACGTGGCCCCGTCAGGTGGAAAGTGCAGCCGAGACACATGAGCCCCACCGCATCGCCTTCTTCCTGTTGGAATTGGCGGCGGCTTTCCATGGCCTGTGGAACAAGGGCAACGACGACGCCAGCCTGCGCTTTCTGGTCCCAGGAGATGAAGCCTTGACCGCGGCGAGGCTCGCCCTCGTTCGCGGGGTCGCCCTGGTCATCGCCTCGGGGCTTGCCGTGCTTGGCGTCGAACCGGTCGAGGAGTTGCGCTGATGCCCGCCGATGTGGAACCCCAGTTCTCGGTAGCCAAACTACGCGAAATTTACGACAGGGAACGGCGCGCGATGCTGAAGCGCCGCACCCTGGCGGCTTTCGTCGTCGCCGTGGCCCTTGGCGGCTTTTCCGCCGTCGTCTGGTACAGCTTCACCAAGGGCCAGGAAGACAACCAGGAGGCCCTGGTGCCTCTGATCAAGGCGGAGAACAAGCCGATCAAGGTGCGCCCGGAGAAGCCGGGCGGCATGGAGGTGCCGAACCAGGACAAGCTGGTGTACAGCCGCATGAACCCGGGTGAGCGGCCGCCGCCGGTGGAAAAGCTGCTGCCGCTGCCCGAGACCCCGGTCGCCAAACCGGCGGCTTCGCCTGAGGACGGGAGCACCGGGAACGCGAAGAAAGTAGCGGAAGCGGCGCCAACGGCTGAAGGGCCGGCGGCGGCGAAGGGCAAGGCCAAATTGCAACCGGCGCTGCCGGCGCCCAAGATCGCCGGGCCGGAAAAGGCCACGAAGGAGGAAGCGATGGCCAAGGCGGGCGCCGAGCTTGCCGTCATCGCGCCGGCGCTCGGCGGCTACGCCATCCAACTCGTCGCCTTGCGTTCGCGCGACAGGGCGCAGGAACATTGGCGCAAGCTGCGCGAGGCCCATGGCGATATTCTCGGCAATCTGACACACACGGTGGTGACCGCCGATCTCGGCGACAGGGGGACCTTCTACCGCCTGAGGGCCGGGCGCCTGCCTGACAGGGCGGCGGCCGAACGGCTTTGCGCCAAACTGGCGGCGCGGAAGGTAGGGTGTCTGGTTGTCAAGCCCTGAGACGCCCCGGTCTCGAGTCTCTGCTTCACCGGAGGAGGCGGCAACGGCGCCAAAGGCGGTAATCTTCGGTTGCGCTGGATTGACGCTCGGCGAGGCGGAACGCGACTTTTTTCAGACCGCCAATCCACTCGGTTTCATCCTCTTTGCCAACAACTGTGAATCGCCGGACCAGATTCGCGCCCTGACCGCGGCGCTCAGGTCCTCGGTCGGGCGCGAGGATGCCCTGGTGCTGATCGATCAGGAAGGGGGCAGGGTGGCCAGGCTCAAGCCTCCCCATTGGCGTGCCGCCCCGGCGGCGGCGGCCTTCGGCACGCTGTTCGAACGGGACAGGGAAGGGGCGCTCGAGGCGGCGCGGCTGAATGCCCGTCTGATCGCCGCCGATCTCGACGATATCGGCATCGACGTCGATTGCGCCCCGGTGCTGGACGTACCGGTGCCGGGAGCCCATGACGTCATCGGCGACCGGGCCTTCTCGGCCTCGCCCGAAACGGTGGCGGCGCTGGGCGAGGCTTTTTGCCACGGTCTGCTCGAGGGCGGGATCATGCCGGTGCTCAAACACATCCCCGGCCATGGGCGGGCGATGACGGACAGCCACCACGAACTGCCGGTGGTGAACGCGCCGCTGGAGGAGCTGAGGTTACGGGACTTCCATCCCTTCAAGGCGCTTGGCGCGCAGCCTTTCGCCATGGCCGCCCATGTCGTCTACGAAGCCATAGACGCGAAAGCCCCGGCGACGGTATCTCGGGCGGTGACCGACGGCGTCATCCGCGGCGAGCTCGGTTTCGAGGGAGTCTTGCTGTCGGACGATCTCTCCATGGAGGCGCTTAAGGGAAGCCTACCGGAAAGGGCAGAGGCCATGCTTGCCGGCGGCTGCGACGTGGCGCTCCATTGCAGCGGTAAGCTCGATGAGATGGAAGCGGTGGCGGCGGCCTGCGGCGCCATGAGCGAGGCGGCCTTGGCGCGTCTCGCGCGGGGCCTCGGGATGCGGCGAATGCCCCAACCGGTGGATCGGGCCATAGTCGAGAGACGCATCGATACCCTGTTCGGCGGCGGGCACAAGGGTGGCGCATGAGCGGGCTCGAGTCCGCCCTCTATACCGCTTCCATCTGGGTGATCCCGGTGCTCCTCGCCATCACCCTGCACGAGGCGGCGCACGGCTATGTCGCCCTCAAGCTCGGTGACGACACCGCCTTGAGCGCCGGGCGCGTCACCTTCAATCCGCTCAAACATATCGACCGTTTCGGCACCATCCTCCTTCCCGCCCTTTTGTTGCTGGTGAAGAGCCCCTTTCTTTTCGGTTACGCCAAGCCGGTGCCGGTCAACTTTTCCCGCCTCAACAATCCGCGGCGGGACATGATTTGGGTGGCGGCGGCCGGCCCGGCGACCAACATGGCGCTCGCCACGGTGTCGGCATTGCTTCTGCACTTGGTGGACCTGCTGCCCCAGCCCGTGGCCGTATGGTTCGGCGACAACCTGCGTAATTCCGTCCTCATCAATGTGTTGCTGGCGGTCTTCAATATGCTGCCGCTGCCGCCGCTCGACGGCGGCCGGGTCGCCGTCGGCCTGTTGCCCGATGCGCTCGCTTTTCCGCTGGCGAGACTTGAACGATGGGGACTGTTCATTATCATAGGGGCACTTTTCCTTTTGCCTTGGCTGGG
>CBESNX010000140.1:0-4806 GCA_965531025.1 uncultured bacterium | reverse complement strand
CAGGGGCTTCTCGTCGGGCTCCATAGGAAAGAACAGAGATTGAACAAAGTGCCGTTTTCCGGGGTTATTGTGACCTATCTGTGACCTTTTCGGAGTTTTGGGAAACCCCGCTGTCCCGTAAGTTCTTGACTTAATTGCTTCGGATGGGTGGCCGAGCGGTTTAAGGCACCGGTCTTGAGAACCTGCGCCGTCATAGCACATCAAGCGCCGCCGGGAGAACGGGGATGGCGGCAAAGCGCGCTGCATCCGTTCCGCGCCCGCGTCGGCGTAAGTGTAAATGTTCTTGAAATGTTCTCATTCGCATTGTAAAGTTCTTCCATGGTCGATCTGCTGCCCGATCTGCCGAAGAAGGGCCGGGGCGCCATCGGCAATCCCACCGGCCGTTACGAGGCCGAAGTGTGCCTCGCCGTCGACGACGGCTGGGGCGAGAAGTGGTGGGAGCGGGACGAGGACGCGCCGCCCCTGCGCACCACGGTAAGTCCCGATAAAAGCCGCACCATCATCACCCGCAACGCCTCCCCCGACATTCCGTTCACCCAGTCCATCAACCCCTATCGCGGCTGCGAGCACGGCTGCATCTACTGTTACGCGCGGCCGACCCATGCCTGGCTCGGCCTCTCGCCGGGGCTTGACTTCGAAAGCCGCCTGTTCGCCAAGCGCGATGCCGCCCAACTGCTCGAGCAGGAGCTCGGCAATCCGCGCTACCGCTGCCAGGTCATCGCCCTTGGCACCAACACGGACCCGTACCAGCCGATCGAGCGGGATTTCAAGATCACGCGCGGGATCCTCCAAGTGCTGGCGGCGTTCGACCACCCTGTGGCGGTGGTCACCAAATCGGCGCTGGTGCTGCGCGACCTCGACATCCTCTCGAGCATGGCGCAAAAGGGCCTCGCGACGGTGTGCATCTCGGTCACCACCCTTGATAGCGAGCTCGCCCGGCGCATGGAACCGCGGGCCGCCACGCCCGAGCGCCGGCTCAAGGCGATCGCCGCGCTCGCGCAAGCCGGCATCCCCACGGGCGTGATGGCCGCCCCCATGATCCCGGGGCTCAACGACACGGAGCTCGAAAACATCCTCGCCGCCGCCGCCGGGCGCGGCGCGCAAACGGCGGGCTATGTGCTCTTGCGCATGCCCCACGAGATCAAGGACCTGTTCACCGAGTGGCTCGAGGTTCACTACCCGCTGAAGGCCCGCCGCGTGCTTTCCCTGGTGCGCGAGACGCGCGAGGGCAAGCTTTACGATTCCTCTTTTTCCACGCGCATGCGGGGCACGGGCGCGTATGCGGAGCTGCTGGCCAAACGCTTCGCGCTTGCCTGCAAGCGGCTGGGGCTGAATGCGAACGATTGGGCGCTCGATACCAGCCGCTTCCGCCCGCCGCCGAGGGAAGGAGAGCAGCTGGAGCTGTTGTAGGCTCCCGGCAACAACGACTCGTTCCCGTCGATCCCGACGGGCCGTCGCCTCGTGCTCATCTCGGGTTTGCGGAAAACCCCTTGAGCATCGGCTCCTCGCTCCTCAGCGTTTCTGCGAACGGGTCACATCGCCCTCGGCCATGCGGCAAACGGTTCTTTTCGGTACGTGACCAACGCTCACGACGACGCCTGGGCGACGGACCATTTTGCGTGTCATTGCAGACAGCGAAGTTTCAACGCCTCGCCGGGATCGCGACGACCCCATGCGGATGTGCGCCCACCGGCAACCGACCAACCTCGCGTCTGGCCGCGACGTCAACGATCGATATATCGTTCGACCCACTGTTGGCGACGTATGCCCAGCGACCATCATGCGAGAAGGCCACGTGATGCGGAGCATCCCCTACGGCGATGCGTGTCAGTTCACGTCGTGTAGCTGCGTCGATGACGCTGATGTCCTCGGATCCGTGATTGGTAATCCACACCTCCCTCTCATCCGGCGTGAGGGCCGCATGATGCGGCTGCCGGCCTGTAATCTTAACGGTCGCCAGTTGGGGCGGTTGGCCGTGGACAAGGTACACGTCCTCACTTGCCCAGTTCGTCACCCAGAGGGCGTTCTCTCGACGCGAGAAAGCGAGGTCGTGAGGCATGGCCGACGTCTCGAGGCGATGAATCAATCCTCCGTTCTCAAGGTCCACCAACCATAGGGACCGTCCCCCTTGGGCCGTGACCCACGCCTGGCCGGTTCCTGCGACAATCAGGTTGTGCGGGGCCGGCTCAAGGTCAAACGCCCCCGTCAGTTTCAGTTGACCGAGATCCAAACGGTACAATTTCCGGTCCCTTTCGGCGCCCACGAAGGCCCATCGGTCGTCTCGACCGACTGCCACTCCGTGAGGGCCGCCCGGAACAACCAGACGCTTCAACACCTTCGCCAGTCGCGGGTCCACCACACTGACCATTCCGGCGGATGGATGGGTCACCACGACCCGTCGCCCATCGGTGGTCGCCGCCAGATTGTGTGGGTCGCCTCCGAGCTTGAGCGTGCGGGTCGCGCCACCAGTTTCGTGGTCGATAATCGAAAGCGTTCCCGCGTGTTCGTTGGCGACCACGATCAGGTCAGCCGAGACCCCCGCCAACGGGACCAACGACAACAGGCCGCTCCACAGGAGAATTCTCAACGAAATGTTCCCAAAAAGCCGCATTCGCAAAGTGATTGCATCAGAAACCGACGGCAAACTCAACCGGACTGGATGTTTGGGCCAAACATGACTCATTCCGCAGGCCCGCCGGCGGCTCCCGCGACGAAACCGGCGTTCAGGAGTCGGTCCGCCTTCATCCCCCTGACGCCATGTTGTGGAGGGTAATGCCCGTATGACGGAGAGAACCGAGGACCCGGGAGGCGCCGATGGAGGGATTGACCCGCAAGCCGCGATCAGGGACGAACTCGCCAAGACAATGAGCCGCCGCGTAGATCGCCGCGGCCGCGCGGCCCATGGAGGAGTGCAAGCCGGAGTCCCGTGAGCGCAAGAGCGCGGCGGTCTCGAATGAACGCATGACCCCGCCGGCGCGGGGCATGACTTGTCGACCGGTAAGCCTGCGTCGGGCGCCGGCGCAATTCCGCGTTTCGGGCCTCGCACGTCGCAGATAACTCTTGCCTCGAATATAGCCGCAGCCTCAGCGGTCCGAGCGCGGCAGCACCGACCGTTCGATCCAGTTGCGGACCTCGCACAGGCGGACCTCCTCGCTCGTCACGTCCTCGTCAACCCCGAGCAGCCAGGCAAGGTCCTTGCGCTGCGGGTCTTCGTGCAGGGTCTCGAGCTTGTCGACATAGTCGAGGGCGGCCTGGCGGTCCCGGAACAGGCCCGCACGGACAAGCTTGTCGATGCGGCAGAAGGTGAGCCGCGCCATCTCGTGAAGATCGTATTCGGGATGGTATTGCAGCCCCCAGAACGTGCCCCGCTCGCTGCTCACGGCCACGGCCTGGACGCGGGTGAAGGCGTTGGAAGCCAGAAGCACCGCGCCCGCAGGCAGGTGGACGACCTCGTCCTCGTGGCTGATGAAGGCGTCGAAGACCGACGGTTTGCCCTCGTAAAGGGGATGCGACCGGCCCTCGGGGGTCAGCGCGATCTTACGCGCAATGCCCATTTCGCGGCCGCGTGGATTGGCGCGCACCGTGCCGCCAACCGCGACGACGGCGATCTGCGCCGCCCAGCAGCTGCCGAAGCCGGGGACGCCCGCCGCGTAAGCCGCCCTCGCGAGCTCGATTTGACGGGCGACGCGCGGGTCATCCTCATAGATGGTCAGGCTGCACCCGGTCCAGGCGACGCCGTCATAGCCCTCGAGCCCCACCCCGCGGGGCAGAGACGCCCCTGGATCGGCGGGAAAGAGGACGTCGCAGTGGACGCCCGCGAGGCATTTGCGGAACATCCGCTTGTACAGATCGGCCGCCAGCGAGGCCCCGCCCGCGACGAGCTCCTCGCGGGCCTCCCGGGTGTAACCGTCGACGATCAGGATGCGCGCCCGCTCTGCCATCGCTTTGCCTTTTTCGGAGACTCCCGCCGGCGCCGGGATCGGCCGGCCAGGCGGTCGATTACATCCGGCAAATCCTCGTGCCGCGCACAGACCGCGTCGGCGGCGGTGGCGCCGGGCTCGGCGGCGCGGGTCCCGGTGAAAAGCACCGTCTTCATGCCAAGCGCCTTGGGCCCCTCGATGTCGTTGTGCTCGCGGTCCCCGACATGCAGCATCTCCGTCAGCGTGACGCCGAGGGCGGAGGCGGCCGTCTCGAACATGAGCGGATGCGGCTTCGAGCGGCCGACCTCATCCGAGAATACGAAGGCATCGAAATAGCGCTCAAAGTCGTAGCCGCCGAGCAACCGGCGGAGTGCGCGGCCGGGCGAGACGATGGCGTCCGATACGACGGCAAGTTTATAGCGCCCGTGAAGACGCGCCAACGCCTCGGCGACGCCGGGAACGGGTTCCGGGCGGACGGTCATCTCCATCCCCTCATGGGCCTCGATGAGCGCCGCCATCGCTTCCGCCGGCAAGGTTCGGCCGAGGCCGTCGAGAACGACCCGCAGCCGGTCCTCGACCACCCAGGTCATGTGCTGCTCGCGCCAGACCTTGTCGAAGGCGGCGTCGGCCGCGTCATAGGCGCGGTCCACGGCCGCGCGGGAAATGGGCTGGCGGCGGTCCAGGGCCTGCCACACGAGGCGGCGGCGCTCGGCCTTCTTGGAGACGAGCCCCGCGGCCCGGCGCTTGGGCTCGTCGGAGTCGTCGCGGATGATCGTGTCCCACAGATCGAAGGTTACCGCTTTGATCCTTGCCGTCATCTCCGTCCTCTAGGCTTGCCAGGATCGGCACCGGCAAGAGCAATGTCAACCGAGCCCCGGCGCGATCG
>CBESNX010000139.1:0-4844 GCA_965531025.1 uncultured bacterium | reverse complement strand
TCTTCGTCACCAACGCCACACCGGTCGAGTACGGCGAGGTGCTCCTGATCCTGGAGTAGCGCGGTCCGGGAATGTTCGACAAAATCCTGATCGCCAATCGCGGCGAAATTGCCCTGAGGATTCACCGCGCCTGCCACGAACTCGGCATCCACACGGTCGCCGTGCATTCCACCGCGGACGCCGACGCCATGCACGTGCGGCTCGCCGACGAGAGCGTCTGCATCGGTCCGCCCCCGGCGCGCGAGAGTTATCTCAACACGGCGGCGGTGCTTTCCGCGGCCATCATCACCAACGCCGACGCGATTCACCCCGGCTATGGGTTCCTCGCCGAAAACGCGACCTTCGCCGCCATGGTCGAGGAACACGAATTCGCGTTCATCGGCCCGACGGCGGAACACATCGAGGTCATGGGCGACAAGATCGTCGCCAAGGACACGTTCAAGGCCTTGGGAATTCCGGTGGTGCCCGGCTCGGACGGCCCGGTCGGCGACGAGGGGACGGCGCAAAGGATCGCCGAAGGGATCGGCTTCCCGGTCCTCATCAAGGCCGCCGGCGGGGGCGGCGGCCGGGGCATCAAGGTGGTGGAATCCGCGGGTCAAATGGCCGAGGCGCTTGCCACCGCGCGCAGCGAAGCCGGGGCGAACTTCGGCAACGACGAGGTCTACATCGAAAAGTACCTCGCCCATCCGCGGCACATCGAGATGCAGATTCTCGCGGATACCCACGGCAAGGTGGTGCATCTCGGCGAACGGGACTGTTCGCTGCAGCGGCGCCACCAGAAGCTCCTCGAGGAAGCCCCTTCGCCCGCGCTCAATCGCGAGCAGCGCGAAGAGATCGGTCGGCTCGTTACCGGCGCCATCGCCGAACTGGGCTATCGCGGCGCCGGGACGCTGGAATTCCTTTACGAGGACGGCCAGTTCCAATTCATCGAGATGAACACCCGCCTGCAAGTCGAACACCCGATCACCGAGATGATCAGCCGCATCGACATCGTGCGCGAACAGATCCGCATCGCCGCCGGCTCGCCCCTCGCTTACCGCCAGGAGGACATTACGCTTGCCGGCCATGCCATCGAGTGCCGCATCAACGCCGAAAATCCGGTCTCCTTCGCCCCGGCGCCGGGGCGGGTGCGCGACTACCACCCGCCGGGCGGCCTCGGGGTACGGGTCGATTCGGCGCTCTATTCCGGCTACAGGGTGCCGGCCCATTACGACAGCCTGATCGCCAAGCTGATCGTGCACGACACCAGCCGCAACGAATGCCTCATGCGCCTCAAGCGGGCGCTCGAGGAATACGTCATCGAAGGGCTCGAGACGACGATTCCCCTGCACCAGCGTCTGATCGCGGAACCGGATTTCGTCAACGGCGATTACGACATACACTGGCTGGAAAGATTCGTTGGCCTGAAGACTTGACCGCCTTCTGGTGTTGCGTCGATGTCGGAACTGACGCCGGAGATGCTGCTGAGAACTTACGCCGCCGGCATTTTCCCCATGGGGGAAAGCGGCGGCGCCTCGTCCCTCTTCTGGGTCGACCCGGAATGGCGCGGCATCCTGCCCCTCGACCGGTTCCGCATCTCCCGCCGCCTACAAGGCAAGCTGCGCCGGAAGATTTGCGACGTCCGCTGTGACACGGCGTTCGAGCAAGTACTGCGCCGTTGCGCGTTGCGAACGCCGGAACGGCCGAGCACCTGGATCAACCAGGAGATCACCCGGCTCTATACCGAGCTGTTCCACATGGGCCACGCCCACAGCGTGGAGTGCTGGCAGGACGACGAGCTGATCGGCGGGCTTTACGGGGTTTCCATAGGCGGCGCCTTCTTCGGGGAAAGCATGTTCAGCCGCGTAACCGACGCCAGCAAGATCGCGCTGGCCCACCTCGTGGCGCGGCTCAAGCGGGGCGGATACAGGTTGCTCGACACCCAGTTCGCGACGCGCCATCTGCGGCAGTTCGGCGCCATCGAGATTGCCCGCGGCGAGTACCGGGCGCTGCTCGCCGCGGCGTTGCAGGTCAAGGCCGGCTTCTATCTCGGCCCGTTGGAGCCGGAAGAGCTGGAGTTCAGGCAGTCCTTGACCCAGACGTCATAGACCGGATGCTCCAGGGCCGACAAGGCCGGGCTCGAGGCGAACATCCAGCCCCTGAACAGCAACACCGCGTCTTCCCCCGGCTTGACATCCCAAATCTCGAGCAGCGCCGCGCTTTCGGGCGTCTCCTCGGGCGGTCGCTTGTGGCACCTGCGCGCGATGATTTGCAGCGTGCCGAAACGCACGGCCTCATCGATCGGCGCCCTGATCGACGAGATGCGCGCGGTCACCTTGTCGAGCCCCTGCAAGAGGGCGGAATCGCCTTCGAGGGCGCGCGCCGGCGGGTCCGCCGCGAAGAGAGCCGCCGCCGAAGCGGCGAGGAAAGCCCCGCTCAAGCCGAGCCAGGGGCGCCATGGCCGGGCCGGACGGCGGGGAAAAGGAACGTCGCGGTCGCGGCAACGGCGGTGTCGCACGTTATTCCTTCCCGAAGGGATTTTCGAGCGAGTCTATGAGGTCCTGCAAAACCTGGCGGAACTGCGGCTCGTCACAGCCCATCAACACCGCGTCTTCCAGCGCGTCCTGGCACATTTGACGGATTTCCTCGAGGTTCTCGTTCAAAACCTTGATTTTTTCAAGGCACGAGAGCGGCTTGCCCTCGGGATCGAGCCAGGTCGGCAGATCGAGGCTTTGTTGCGTGCGTTTCACCTGTCCTCCTCGCGCCACGGCCCAAGCGGGGGCCAATCCACTACATGGCGAGCGCGTTCGCCATCGCAAGGGCCGGAGAACACGCCCGGCACGGCGCGCCCCTCGTCCTTTGGGCCACCTCGGCCGCCCCTGGCCATCCCGGCGCAATGCGGAGGCCGCCCCATCCTTTACGCCTTTCTCGCGTCGAACCGCAGGCGCACGTAGTCGACGGTCCACACCCGTTTTTTTTCGTCATAGAGCGCGGGCCGCAGGGCATCGCTCACCTCCCGGATCAGCGCTTGGCGCTTGCTTTCCGGCACCATCGAAAGAAAGCTTTCGGCGAAGGTTTCGAGCCAGCCGCCGATGGCTCCCGGGAGCGCCGTCAGGCGGGGTATGAGCGCGATATACTCCACCGCAAACCCCTGGGCCACGAGCCGGTCGCGGTATTGCCCTTCGGTCGGGAAATACCAGGGCACGGCGTCGCGTGCGTCGCGGCCGCGCTTATCGAGCGCCGCGAGCAGGGCGTTCACGACCGTCGCCACGTTGCCGTCACCGCCGAATTCGCCCACGAACCTGCCCCCGGGCTTCAACGCCCGCCAAACGCCTTTGAGGACGGCGTCCGGCTCCAGCATCCAATGCAAGGCCGCATTGGAAAACACCGCGTCGAACTCGGGATCAAAGGTGAGCTCGTGGCCGTCCATGAGCCGCGCTTCGATGCCGCGTGCGCGCGCCCTCGCCACCAGCTCGGGACTCGAATCCGCGCCCACCACCGAGGCCCCGAAAGACGCAATTTTCGCGCTGAGCTCGCCGTCGCCGCAACCGAGATCGAGGATGCGCTCGCCGGCCTTGGGCGCCAGGAGCTCCACCACCGGCATGCCCAGATCGGACACGAACCGCGCGTTACGGGCGTAGCGTTCGGGATCCCAACTTTGTGCGCATCGAGGACGGCGCATGGGGCCGCTATTGAGCGGGCTCTCCGCCTTCGGTTTCCTTGCCGGCCTGGCCGAAGATGTAACGACCGACCAGAGTTTCGAGGTTCAGGGGTGGTTCGGTAAATTGGATCTCACCCTCCGGCTCGATCAGGTTTCTGCGCATACCCTAAACCTTTCGGCTGATAACTCTCACACCCCGTTGCTCGAAACCGCCCTTCACCGGCCCGCCCGAAACCTCGGACGCTCCGCCCTAACATCGCCTTTTTCGATTCTTCTGGCAAGTTCCTCACCGTGGCACGTCCCTTGGAATGGCGGTGCGGGCGGCTTCGAACCTTTCATGTCCAGTCCCCTCGCGGCCTCATGACGGCCGCCAGGGCTCGTAGTCGCCCGTCCCCCTGGCCCGCTTGCCGCCTTGCAGGATCGAGCCCGGCGGGCGGTAGGCGGCATCCGTCCCGGTGAGGTTCGGGACATGCTCCTTCTGCCAGGGCCGCGTCGGCTCATGCGCAGCGGTGGGGGGATCGTCGCTGGTGTGATGGAGCCAGACATGCCACTCCGCCGGCACCTTCGACGCCTCGGCCTCGCCCTGATAGATCACCCAGCGCCGTTGCCTGCGATTCCTGGGCCGGCGGCGCTCGCGGTAATAGCGGTTGCCGAAGCGGTCGCTGCCGACCAACTCCCCATTGAGCCACGTGAACAACCGGGTGCCGATGGTCATCTTCGCCCTCCACGTTTCTCGAAACGCGCAACCGCCGGGCGGTCCGGCGCGCGACGCGCTTACACCGGAATATGGCACTCATCCCGCCTTTCGTCCAGCCCTGGGGCCAAGCTCTCGGCCGGGGACGCGACACGATCCCTCGCGAACCGGACGCCCCCGTGCGGGACCGCCGCACGGGGGCGGAATCGACCGCGCGGGGGATGGTTTCCGGCCCCGATCCGAAGCAAACCGCGCGCTCGGCACGGCCGTGGCGGGGCTCAGCCTTCGTCCAGGGTCGGTGGGGGGCCAAGCCGCGGCGACGCGCCAAGACGGTCTCAAGTGACAGGGTCTCCGCAAACTGCAGGCGCCACAGGGCAACCCGGGCGACTCGACAGACCTTGCTCCGTGGCCAATTGGCTCGATTCAGGAAATTTTCTTTCGTTTTTAAGGCTCCTCGGATGAGGAAGTTTCTTCAACGCGGCGTTCTAACACCTTGATTCGCCGAAGACT
>CBESNX010000138.1:0-4852 GCA_965531025.1 uncultured bacterium | reverse complement strand
CTTGTCTTGACTGACTCCCCTTCGTGGGAGTAGCGTGCTTACAAAAGAATTTGGGGTTCACTTTGCGGCCACGGCGTAACCAGTTTCGCAAAGAACGTCGGTAGTTGGTCGCACTACCAGGGAGATACCAACCATGGTTGACGCATCGGCATTTTTCCGACACCTGTTCCTCGGCGTGCTCGCACTGGGCGTGGTGTTTTCGGGCGGCCCCGCCCATGCCCAGAAATTGGAGAGCAAGCTTGTCATCCAAACCTCTTACCCGAAGGACATGACGCGAACGTTCAAGACCGCGTTCGAGAAGAGGCATCCCGGCACCACGGTCGAGATCCTGAGTAAGGGAACCTCGGCCAGCGTGAAGTACATCCAGGCGAACCGCTCCAACCCGCCCGATTTGTTCTGGGCCTCGGCACCGGACGCCTTCGAGGTGTTGAAGGACGACGACCTTCTGCAGAAGTACACGGTCAAGACCAAGGGCCTCCCCAAGAAGGTCGGGGCCTTCCCGGTCCATGATCCGGATGGCTATTACAAGGGGTTCGCCGCGTCCGGCTACGGCATCCTGTACAATCTGCGCTACCTCAAGGCCAAGGGGCTGCCGGCGCCCAAGGAATGGGACGATTTGAGAAAGCCTATTTACTTCGGCCACGTGGGCATGTCCGCGCCCTCGCGCTCGGGAACCACCCACCTGACGGTCGAGACCATCCTCCAGGGCAAGGGTTGGGAGAAAGGCTGGGCCGCGATCAAGGAAATGAGCGGTAACTTCGCCGCCGTGACCGAGCGCAGCTTCGGCGTGCCGGCCGCGGTGAACAGCGGCGAGTTCGGCATCGGCATCGTCATCGACTTCTTCGGCCTCTCGTCCCAGGCTACCGGCTTCCCCGTGGAATTCGTCTATCCCACGGTCACGACCCTCGTGCCGGCGAACATCGCCGTCATTTCGGGCGCCAAACACCCGAAGGCGGCGGCGGCGTTCATCGAGTTCCTGCTTTCGGTCGAGGGCCAGGAAATCCTTCTGGACCCCAAAATCCGGCGGCTGCCGGTCAATCCGAAGACTTACGCCAAGGCACCAAAGGGCTTTCCGAATCCGTTCAAGGACAAGTCGATCGGGGCGGCGGTAAAGTTCGACCTTCAGAAGTCGAAGAGCCGGTACAACCTGATCAACTCGCTCTTTGATCAGACGATCACTTTCCGGCTCGACGATCTCACCGCGACGACCAAGGCGGTCCAGGATGCGGAGAGGGCGCTCGCCAAAAAGCCCAACGCGGAGGCGGCGAAGCTCTTGAAGGAGGCACGCGCCCTGCTGCACGCGGTGCCGATCACCGAGGCCCAGTCCCTCGACCCGAAGGTGGCGGGCGTGTTCAAGAAGAAGCGCAAGAAGATGACCGTCAAGGTCCCGAAGCGCCAGGCCGAGGTCGAGGAACAGTGGGACCGGTTCTCTAAAAAGAACTACACCGAGGCGAGAAAACTGGCCGGCCAGGCGTTGGCCATGGTCAAATAACGCCTTTTGGCCACGCGGTCCGGCCTTGATCTCAAGGCCGGACCGCTTCTCTTTGCCGGAGCGATTTCGTACGCCCTAGGTGAAATCCTTGATTGCCAGGTTGCAAGGCCATTGGGGGCCGGCGAGCGTGGCGCTGCTGATTGCGGCGTTCCTCGCGCTTTTCCTGGTTCTCCCCATTCTGAAGGTCATCCTGGTCGCCTTCCAGGACGTCTCGACCGGGAGCTTCACCCTGGTCAATTTCCAGGACTTCTTCAACACGACGCTGTTCCGGGAATCGTTCTGGAACTCCCTTTACGTCGCGGCCATGTCGGTGATGTTGGCGTCCATCTTCTCACTGCCGCTGGCTTATTTCACGACCCGATTCGAGTTCCGCGGCACCATCCTCATTCAAACCCTTGGGTTCCTGCCCCTCATCATGCCGCCCTTTGTTGGCGCCGTGGCCATGCAGCTGCTGTTCGGTCGGAACGGCACGGTGAACCTTCTCTTGGAGGAGTGGCTCGGCATCAACATTCCGTTCATGGAGGGCCTGAACGGCGTCATTTTCGTCGAGAGCATCCATTACTTTCCCTTCATTCTGATTAACCTTTCAGCGGCGCTTATCAACATCGACCGGTCGATGGAAGAATCGGCCCAGAATCTGGGCGCGAGCGGCTTCAGGCTGTTCCGACGCATCGTCTTTCCCCTCGCCATGCCGGGGTATATCGCCGGCGCGTCCCTTGTGTTCATCAAGGTCTTCGATGATCTGGGAACGCCGCTCCTCCTTAACGTCAACAACCTTCTCGCCCCGCAGGCCTACTTACGGATTATCTCGATCGGGATCAGCGACCCAATGGGTTATGTGATCTCGGTGATCCTGGTGAGCTTTTCCCTGTTCTCCATGTGGGTGGCGTTTCTGGCGCTCAAAGGCAAGGAATATGCGACCGTGCAGCGGGGCGGCGGGGGGCTTGGCAAACGCACCATGAAGGACTGGGAAAAGGTGGTCTGCTACGCCATCGTCATTTTCATTCTGCTCTTGGTGCTTTCGCCCCATATCGGGCTCACGCTTCTGTCCTTCGCCACCGTCTGGTCTTTCAGCGTGCTTCCCGACGGCTACACGCTCGCGCACTACGCCGAGATGTTCCGGGAATCGTCCGAGTTCATCACCAACACGATGCTTTATGCGTTCCTCGCGGCGGGCATCGACGTGATCCTCGGCACCGCCATCGCCTATCTGGTCTTGCGCACGGGGCTCGCGGGCAGGCAATGGCTCGATTACATAGCCATGGCGGCGCTGGCCGTGCCGGGCGTGGTGCTGGGCATCGGATTTCTGCGCACCTTTCAAGGCTATAGCCTGCCTTGGTCGGACCAGCCGCTCGCCACTTGGTGGGTGATGCTGGTAATCGCCCTTTCGGTCCGGCGTCTGCCTTATGCGTTGCGCGCTTGTTTCGCAGGCCTGCAGCAGGTGAGCGTTTCCCTGGAGGAGGCGGCGGAGAACCTGGGCGCCGGCAAGCTCAAGACCGTCAGCCGCATCGTTGTCCCCCTGATGATGGGTGGGATTCTCGCAGGGTTCGTTACCTCCTTTGCCACCGCGTCCGTAGAGTTGTCGGCCACCATCATGCTGGTGGACAGGGAATCGATGGCGCCGATCTCCTATGGTATTTATGTCTTCATGCAGACTGCGGCCGGACGCGGCGCGGGGGCGGCCATGGGCATCGTTGCGGTAGTGATCGTGGCGCTCTGCGCGTACTTTTCCCATCGCGTCATCGAGCGGGGCCGGCGCGAGCGGGCAACGGAAGCCATGCAGGAAGCGGTGCAGTTCTAACGGGAGCTCTTGAATGACCGACCGCACACGGGAAACGGCGACCCAGGCCGCAAAGGTTTCAATCGAGAACTTGAACCTTTCGTTTGGCAAGACCCATGTCTTGAAGGATGTAAACCTCGAGATCGAGCCGGGCGAGTTCTTCGCTTTCCTCGGGCCCTCAGGCTCCGGTAAGACAACGCTCTTGCGCTTCATAGCCGGCTTCAGCGCCGCGCAGTCGGGAAGGGTGCTGATCGGGGGCAAGGATGTCACCTACCTTCCCCCCTGGAAGCGAGACGTGGGCATGGTGTTCCAGAACTACGCTCTATGGCCTCACATGACGGTGCATAAGAACGTCGCCTTTGGGCTTGAGGAGCGCAAACTGCCTCGCAAATTGATCAGCCAGCGGGCGGACGCGGTGCTCGAGCTCATCGGTCTGCTGAATCTTGCCGGGCGACGTCCTTCGCAGCTTTCAGGGGGGCAGCAGCAGCGCGTGGCTCTGGCGCGCACCATCGTGATCGAGCCGCGCGTCTTGTTGCTCGACGAGCCGCTTTCCAACCTCGATGCCAACTTGCGCGTGCAGATGCGCCGCGAGCTCGTGGAACTCCAGCGCAAGCTGTCGCTCACCACCATCTTCGTCACACACGACCAGGAAGAGGCCAACGCCATCTCCAATCGCATCGCTGTACTCAACGATGGCGTCATCCAGCAGGTAGGCTCACCAATAGAGCTTTACGACCGGCCGGTGAATCGCTTCGTCGCCGATTTCCTGGGCAGCGCCAACCTGATCGACGGAGTGGTGGAGAAGGCTGATGGACGAACGCTGTTCCGGGCCGGCGATGACATCACCATTCCTGTCAACGGCCGGGGCATCGAGGCCACAGGCGAGCTGACCGCCATGTTCCGGCCGCAGAGCCTGTCGATCCGGGGCGCCGGCGATCCGCCGACCGAAATGGCGGCTCGGCTTTCGGGTCGGGTTGAGCACCGCGAGTTCCTGGGCAGCCTGGTGCGATATACCGTAGCGGTTGGCAGGCACGCCTTGCTGGTCGACGACTCCCACCAGGCGGGTCGCAGAACTTATGACATCGGCGAAGAGGTGGTTTTGTACCTGGACACGAAGCAGGTGCAGTTACTGCCCGGCTGATGCAAGGGGGCGCATTCAGCGCCCTATGGCCTCGGACCGCACCGACAACGACCAAACAACCTCCCCTCCAGGACAGGAGAACGGTGTACCGGCCGCTCTGTCCAGCTTCGACACGATCGTTATGGCGTGGATCGCGCAAAACCGGTCATCCGAGACGAGGCCGCCCCATGTCGCCTCGTGACCCTAAGCGGACATTCGGTCGAATCCGGAGCAGCCAGAAGGCGAACACCGGTGTTTGCTCAACGACCGAGCATGTACCGAAAACCAGGGATTACGGTACCGGTGCCATGGTTCCTCGGCACGTATAGCGGCAAAAATAATACTAAGGCAGGCACGAGCGTTCAGGAGGCACGCGAAGTCAAATTGCGAGTTCAGTGCCATGCACGCTACATACGGGGTAAACCGCATTTCTAGTTTGTGAGGCGTTGACTCGCATACG
>CBESNX010000137.1:0-4892 GCA_965531025.1 uncultured bacterium | reverse complement strand
CGGCGCAAGGGACCACTTGAATTGAAGGTGAAGGCGGACGTCGCAACGCAACCGATAACATTCTTGGATGGGGACGCAATGATGGCGACGGCACCGACGGAGAACCTTCCCTTCGAATGGCCCGAGGAAGGGGTCACGAGGGTGCCCTATTGGGTCTATACGGATCCTGAAATCTACAAGAGAGAGCAGGACCTGATCTTCGGCGGGTCCAGTTACAACTATATCGGCCTTGAAGCGGAGATTCCCAATCCCGGGGACTACCGGCGCACCAAGGTCGGTGACAAGCCGGTCGTCTTCGTCCGCGACCTGGAAGGCGGCATCAACGTCGTCGTCAACCGTTGTGCCCACCGCGGGACACGCTTTTGCTACCGCGAGTACGGCAACACCCGTGAATTCATCTGCCCCTATCACCATTGGACCTACGACCTCAAGGGCGCCCTGATCGGCCTTCCGTTCCGCCGCGGGGTCAAGAAGAAGGGCGGCATGCCCAAGGACTTCAAGCTCGAGGACCATGGCCTCGAAAAGCTCAAGGTGGTGACGCGCAACGGCGTCATCTTCGCCTCCTTCGATCACGCCATGCCGTCCTTGGAGGACTATCTCGGGCCCAAGATGCTGGGCTATTTCGACCGCGTCTTCGACGGCCGCGAGCTTCGCATCCTGGGTTATTCGCGCCAGCGCATGCGGTCCAACTGGAAGCTCATGGCCGAAAATTTGCGCGACCCCTACCATGCCAGCCTCATGCACGTCTTCCTGGTCTCGTTCGGGCTGTTCCGGGCCGACACGCCTTCCGCCGTCCAGATGGACGAAAAGACGGGGATGCACGCGGTCCAGGTCGCCCGGCGCGGCGAGCAAAAGGCCTCGGAGGGAACGCAGGAAATCCGCGTGTTCGACGAGAAACTCACGCTCAACGACCCCGAGATGCTCCAGCCGGTGCGGGAGTTCGTCGGCGATGCCACGGTGGTGATGCAGACGATCTGGCCCAATCTTATCGTCCAGCAGCAGTCCAACACGCTGGCCATGCGCCAGATCCACACCCTGGGCCCCGAGGCGTTCGAGCTGCATTGGACCTTCTTCGGCTACGCCGATGACAGCGCAGACATGACCCAGCGGCGCCTGCGCCAGGCCAACCTGATGGGTCCGGCCGGCTTCGTCTCCATCGATGACAGCGAGGTCATGGAGGCGATCCAGTTCGGCGTGTCGCCACACCCGAACGCCGAAGCGGTGCTCGAGATGGGCGGTGCCGGCGTCAAGGACGAGGACCACATGGTGACCGAATCGGCGATCCGGGCGTTTTACACCCATTACCGGAACGTCATGGGCTTCTGAGTCCGCCCTTAGATCAGGCGGCAACGGCAATGACGATGGATTTGAGAGAGCTGCGCTTTGAAGTCGAGGAGTTCTGTTACGATTACGGCGAATGCCTCGACGAGTTCGATATCGAACGCTGGCCCGACTTCTTCACCGAGGACTGTCTCTACAAGATCGTCTCGCGGGAGAATTTCGAGCGCAACCTGCCGCTTGCGACGATGATGTGCGAAGGCAAGGGCGGACTCAAGGACCGGGTCGTCGCCCTGACCGAGACCGCCGTCTACCACGACCGCGCGCTCCGGCACCTGATCAGCAACGTCCGCGTCAAGGGGGTCAAGGACGGCGTGATCGACGTGCGGGCCAATTACGCCGTCTTGGAGACGCCGACGAACGAGTACACGAAGGTTTTCAACACCGGCAAGTATATCGACAAGCTGGTGCGCGAGGACGGCGCACTCAGGTTCAAGGAAAAGCTCTGCGTCTTCGACTCGGTCATGGTGCCGACCTCGCTGATCTATCCCCTCTGAGACCGAAAGCGGCCCGGACAAGGCCATAAGCAAAAGCCCGGCCGCGAATTCGGCGGCCGGGCCTTCGCATGGCGGGTCACAGGCCGGGCTACGTCCTCTTGACCCTGAGGCCCGCGCGCTTGATCACGCCGTCGAGCCTCCTCGCCAGCTCTTTCGTGGCCGGCGCCATGGGCGGGCGGTGCGTGTTCTTCTCGATCAGCCCCATCCGCATCATGATGTATTTTATGGGGATGGGGTTGGTGTCGAAGAACACCGCCTCGTTCAGCTCCGCCAGCTCGTAGTGGAGCCTGCGCGCCTCCTTGAGCCTGCCCTTGGCGGTCATTTCGTAAAGATCGGCGACCTTGCGGGGCGCGACGTTGCCGACGGCGTTCATCAGGCCCGACGCCCCGACGCAGAGCATGGGAAAACTCAGATCCTCGAGCCCGACGAAGACCCGGAAGTCGAAACCGAACCTCGCCAGCATGTGGGTCACGAAGCCGAGGTCGTTGACCGCATGCTTGATGCCGACGAGGTTGGGCGTCCTCTCGACGATGCGCTCGAGGGTCGAAAGCGTGATCGAAACCGCCGCCCGTCCGGGGATGTGATAGACCATCAGCGGCAGTCCGGTGCGTCTGCCGAGACGGATGTAGTACTCGGCGAGGCCCCGCTGGGGCGGGCGCAGGTAATAGGGCGTCACCACCAAGAGCGCGTCGGCCCCGGCCTTCTCGGCCCGTTCCGTGAGCTCCGTGGTCTCGGCCTCGGACTGGGACCCGGTCGCCGCCACCACCGGCACACGGCCGGCGGCAGCGTCGACGGCGACCTTGCAGAGCCGCGCGCGCTCCTCGACGGTCAGGGTGCTCGGCTCGCCCGACGTGCCGGTGACGAGGACCCCGTGGCTGCCGTTCCCGATCTGGTACTCCACCAGTTGGGCGAACTTGTCGTAATCCACGCCTCGGCGCCGGAACGGGGTGATGACCGGCGGATACGACCCACGCAGAAAGTTCCGCTTCAGTCTGATCACTTGCACTCGGCCCGACGCCACCCCGCCGTCATTTCGCCGCGACCCTTTCCCGGTTGGTCTCGAAGCCCGCGTGCGACCCCAGCAGCGAGATCGGACCCTTCAGGTTCTCCTGCCACAAGAGCCCGTCCATGTTGATGAGCATCGGCATGTCCTGAATGGTGATCTCGTAGACCGGCCCCTCGTCCGAGGCATGGTTGTGAATGCCCCAGCCGGGCGCCGAGAGCATCAGGTCCCCGGCCTTCCACTCGTATCGCTTGCCTTCGACCATGCTGTGGCCCTTGCCGCCGAAGTAGTAGTTGATGGCGGCCGAGGCGTGGCGGTGCGGACGGTCGACAATCCCCGCCGGACGGATGGTGATGCACGTGAAAAAGTTCTGCGTCGTGCCGTTGGTGCGCCCGGTGGCCGGATCGTAGAGCAGGTACAGACGGCGGCCCTTGTACTTCGGGCCCAGGCCCGCGAGCTTGTCGAGCTCCGCCTTGACCTTCTTCCAGGGCCACTGGTGGGGGTTGATCTCGATCGGTTCGGGGTTGATCAGCGTCTCGTAGGGCATCATCCAGGCCCCGTCGTCGGTGAGCTGGAAGGTGCCGAAGGGGCTGTCGGACCCTTCCTCGGCCTCGACCTCGCCCGCCGCCTCGGCCAGGTCGTCCTCCTCGGAACCGGCAAGCGGCGGGTCCTCGTCCACCATGTGGATGTTCAGCCGCTCCAGCAACGCGCCGTTGGAGTAGCGCAGGCGCACCTGCCTCTCGTCGGTCTCGTTGACATACTCGTGCACCGCCATCGAGGGCGTGGTGAGCACATCGTACTGCTCGAAGTCGAAGTTCGTGCCGCCGACCAGCATCGAGCCCGCGCCCTCGATGCAGAAGTTCACGAGGCTCGAGTTCTGGCGCACCGGTTTGGTCCGCTCGCCGGGCAATAGCACGTCGATGCTGACATCGATGCCCGGCGTGAGGCCGTGACTGCGCTCGTCCGCCTTGGGATGCGCGACGAACGAACGGCGGATGCCGTTGTTGGGGCGCGCCAAGGCGGCGAGCCGCTCGATCTCCGCGTCGATGTCCTCCTTACGGATGACCACCGGTTCCCAAAGATCCAGCGAGTGGTCCCCGTGAGTAGGCTTGTCATGCGTCTGCCTGCCGGACTTGTCGATGAATCTCGCTGTCACTTCACTCATGGCTCATTTCCTCCGTTATTCCAAAGGCGTCAGGTGAAGGCCGGCGTCGTGCGCTTGGGGTGCGGATATTGCGTGCCCACGCCCCGGTCCACGGCCCGGCGGTAGATCTCGACGCCGGAGGCCATGTCAGCCATGCCCATGCCCATGAACTTGTAGATGGTGAGATCGGCGTCGGCCGGGCGGGCATCTTGCTCCTGGACCAGCCTGCTGATGGGTATGACTGCGTCCCAGTCTCCAGCGCCGGAATCGTAGAAATCCTTCAGCTCCCTGGAGCCCTTCCGGCACTGGTCCAGATTGTCACAGACCACCACCTCGCAGCGCGCAAAAACGTCGCCTGCGATCTCGGCGTTGGTGGGAATGATCGCGCCGCCGGCATTGATGTGGGCGCCCTTCGCCGGCATCTCGGCGAACAGGAAGGGTTCCTTGGCCCGCGTGAAGGTGGTGATGATGGGGGCGTGCTTTACCGCCTCCTCGACCGAGCCGCAATCAACCACATCGAAATCGTATTTGGATTTCAGGAGCTCGACGAACTTGCCGCGGTGCTCCGGCGTGGGGCTGAAGACCCGCACTCTTTTGAGCTCCCGCACCGCGGCCACGGCGGCGACCTGGGGCAGCGCCTGGTGTCCGGAGCCGATGATGGCCAGCTCGTCCGCGTCCTCGCGCGCGAGCCACTTGGTGGCGACCGCGGAGAGCGCCGCGGTGCGCATCTGACCCAGCGCGAAGGCCTCGACGATGGCGCGGATCTGGCCGTCCTCGGAGCCGTGCACGACCAGGATCGGCGCGGCGCCGCCGTGCGCGTTGGTCCACACCTTGGCGCCCGCCAAACCTTCGCCCGTGAACTGCGCCCCGGTGACGTTGAGGCTGCCGCCGGGCCACACGGTCTGGGTCT
>CBESNX010000136.1:0-4895 GCA_965531025.1 uncultured bacterium | reverse complement strand
CCGATTTTCCGACACCGAACAGGCTTTTGATCCAACGCCACAAGGCGCCAAACACCAGCGCCATGGCGTTGAGCTCCTTGGCGGGCGCCGGAGCGGCGGTCTCCGCTCCCGCTTCGGCGCCCCATGCGCTCGCCCCGGCGGTGACCCGATCGGTCAGGTTGGCGATGAATTGATCGAGCAGCGCCTCGGAGATGTCGTCCATCATTCGCCCGCCGAAAGTGGCGAGCTTCCCGGTCACCGTGACGACCGACCGGCCGCGAAGTTCGCAAGTGCCGTCACCGTTGTCCTTGACCGAGGTGTAAAGCTCCATCGAGGCCTTGGAGGTGCCCTTGGTATCGCCGCCGCTGCCGGCGAGCACCATGGTCCGATTGGCGGCGTTGAGTTCCTTGATCTCGATAACGCCCTTGAAGTCGGAGGTGACCGGGCCGATTTTCACCCGGATTTTGCCATTGTAGCTGTTATCGCCGACCTTCTCGGTGATGCTCGCGCCAGGCATGCAGGAGGCAATCGCTTCTATGTTTTGCGTGAAATCCCAGGCCACTCCCGCCGGAACCGACAATGGAATCACTCTCTCCTTCTTGACTTCCATCCTCTTTTCCTTTGGAGGGGACGGCGGAGCCGGACGTTCCGGTCCCGCCGATCCATGACACCTTACCCATCGAGGCCCAGTTCACGTGCCTTCTGCCACACACGCCACGGGGTATGCGGCATCGGCATGTGGGTGACGCCGAGATGCGCGAAGGCGTCGACCACCGCGTTGGAGAAGGCCGACACGCCGCCGACGTTGGGCGACTCGCCGACGCCTTTGGCGCCGATCGGATGGTGCGGCGACGGGGTAACGGTGTGGTCGGTTTCCCATGCCGGGGTCTCCACCGCGGTCGGCAGGAAGTAGTCCAGGAAGCTCGCGCCCTGGATATTGCCGCCCTCGTCGAAGACGATCTCCTGCCCCATCGCGATGGCGAACGCCTCGGTGAGGCCGCCGTGGACTTGGCCCTCGATGATCATCGGGTTGATGCGGGTGCCGCAGTCGTCCAAGGCATAGAACCGCCGGACTTTGACCTCGCCGGTGAAACGGTCGATGTCAACCACGCAGATATAGGCGCCGAACGGAAAGGTCATGTTGGGCGGATCGTAATAGTCCACCGCCTCGAGGCCATGTTCCATGCCCTCCGGCACGTTGCTGTATGCGGCCATGGCGATGTCCTTCATGGTCGCCGACTTTTCCGGCACGCCCTTGATGTGGAAACGGTCCACCTCCCATTCGAGGTCATGCTCGCCGACCTCGAGCATGTGGGCCGCGATCTTCCGCGCTTTCTCCCGGATCTTGCGGGCCGCGCGGGCGCAAGCCGCGCCGGCCACCGGCGTCGAGCGCGATCCATAGGTGCCGAGGCCGTAAGGCGCGGTGTCGGTGTCGCCTTCCTCGACCGTGATGTCGTCGGAGGGAATGCCGATCTCGCTGGCGATGATCTGGGCATAGGTCGTCTCGTGCCCCTGGCCCTGGGACTTGGTGCCGAGGCGGGCGATGGCGCTGCCCGTGGGATGGACGCGAATCTCGCAAGAGTCGAACATGCCGATACCGAGGATGTCGCAGTTGCGGGTCGGCCCGGCGCCCACGATCTCGGTGAAGGTGGCGATACCGATGCCCATCAGCTCGCCCTTGGCCCGCTTCTCCTCCTGTTGCTTGCGCAGTCCCTTGTAATCGACGGCCTCCATCGCTTGCTCGAGCGCCGCCGGATAGTCGCCGCTGTCGTACTCCCAGTCGAGCGCCGATGTGTAGGGGAACTGGGCGGGCTGGATGAAATTGCGCAGGCGAATTTCCGCCTTGTCGACGCCGACCTTCTGGGCAAGCACGTCGACGATCCGCTCGATCAGGTACGACGCCTCGGTCACCCGGAAGGAGCAGCGATAGGCCACTCCGCCCGGCGCCTTGTTGGTGTAGACGCCGTCGACCGCCACATGGGCCGTCGGAATGTCGTAGCTGCCGGTGACGACGTTGAAGAAGCCGGCGGGCCACTTGAGCGGCTGGGCGTGGGTGTTGAAGGCGCCGTGATCGGCCAGGACATGCACCCGAAGCGCCTCGATCTTGCCATCCTTGTCGGCGGCAATCTCGCCGGTCATGTGGTAATCGCGGGCGAACGCCGTCGTGGAGAGGTTGTCGGTCCGTCCTTCGACCCATTTGACCGGCCGGCCGAGAACGATGGAGGCCACGATGGCACAGACGTAGCCGGGATAGGCCCCCACCTTGTTGCCGAAACCGCCGCCGATGTCGGGAGCGATGATGCGGATCTTCGATTCCGGCAGGCCGGCGATGAGCGACACCACGGTGCGGATGACGTGCGGCGCCTGGAAGGTGCCGTGGACGGTGAGGTTGCCGTTGACCGGATCCATCGAGGCTACGCACCCGCAGGTTTCGAGCGGACTCGGGTGAACGCGCTGGTAGGAGATCTCTTCCTTGACCGTGACGTCGGCCTCCTGGAAGGCGCGCTCGGTTGCGTCCCTGTCGCCCACCTCCCAGGTGAAAATGTGGTTGGGGTGCTTGCGCGGACCCTGGCCGACCTCCTCCTTATCCTTCACGTCCTCGCGCAGGACCGGCGCGTCGGCCTCGACGGCCTTCTTGGGGTCCATAACGACCGCCAACTCCTCGTAGTCGACTTCGACCAACTGAATGGCGTCGGCCACGACGTAACGGTCCTCGGCGACGACGAACGCCACCTCCTGGTACTGGAAGTGCACTTTCTCGTCGGCCAGCACCGCCTGGACGTCGCCCGCGAGCGTCGGCATCCAGTGCAGGTTCAGGGGCTTCAGGTCCTCGGCCGTGAGCACCGCCAACACGCCGGGCAGCGCCTTGGCCTTCTCCGGGTCGATGGATTTGATCCGTCCGTGCGGCACCGGGCTGCGGACGAAATCGCCAAACAGCATGCCGGGCAGCTTGAGGTCATCGACGTAGTTGCCCTTGCCTTGGATGAACCGGACGTCTTCCTTGCGCTTGCGGTCACTGCCGATGCCGCGGAGCTGTTTCTCCCGCTCCGGCGCGGGGTCGACCTTGGTTTCGTTCGTCATTCCGCAGCCTCCTTTTGATCGAGTTTTTCGGCGGCGTGGCGCACCGCCTTGACGATGTTCTGATATCCGGTGCAGCGGCAAAGGTTGCCGGAGATACCCCAGCGGATTTCCTCGTCGCTCGGGTCCGGGTTCTCCTTGAGCAGCCGGTAAGCGCGCATCAGCATGCCGGGCGTGCAAAAACCGCACTGAAGCCCGTGCTCCTGCATGAAGCCCTCCTGCAACGGGTGCAGCTCGCCGCCCTGGGCCAAGCTCTCGACGGTCAGCACCTCTCCGCCGTCGGCCTGTACCGCGAACATCGTGCAGGACTTCACCGACTTGCCGTCGAGATCCACCGTGCAGGCGCCGCAGTGACTGGTTTCGCAGCCGATATGGGCGCCGGTGAGGTTAAGCTGCTCGCGCAGGAAATGGATAAGCAACGTGCGTGGCTCGACGAGCCCGTCCACCTGTTCTCCGTTCACCTTGAGCGAAATCTGTAGCTTTGCCATGGCTCACCCTCCCTTGGCCCGGCCCAGCGCCGCGCGGATGGCGCGGCGGGTCATTTCGCCGGCCATGTGTTTGCGGAACTCGGCGGGGCCGCGCAGGTCATCCGCCGGATCGGCGATCTGCATCGCGCGTTCCGCGGCCTCGCCGACGGCCGCGTCGTCAAGCGCTCGGCCGATGAGTGAGGCGGCCGCGTCCGCGGCGCTCAGGGGCGTCGCGCCCAGATTGGTGAGCGCGATCGCGGCCTGGGTGCAGGCACCTCCCTCGAGGGTGAGGACCACGGCCGCGGCAGCCGTCGCGTAGTCGCCGACCTTGCGCTTCATCTTCTGATAGGCGTAGCCGTGGCCGGGCCGGGGCGTCGGGATGCGGATTTCGGTGAGCAGCTCGTTCGCCTCGAGGGCGGTGGCGTAGATTCCCTTGTAAAAGCCGTCGGCCTGCACGGCGCGTTCTCCGCTATGGCTTTTGAGTACGTAGGAAGCGCCGAGCGCGATCATTACCGCCGGCATGTCGTTGCCCGGATCGCCGTTCGCGACGTTGCCGCCGACCGTGCCGCAGTAACGGACCTGGGGATCGGCGGTCAGACCGGAGGTTTCCGGCAAGATCGGGCACCTTTCGGCCAAGAGAGGCGAGTCGAGAATCTCGGCCTGGGTCGTCATCGCGCCGATGCGGATTTCGCCGCCGGCCTCTGCGATGCCCGTGAGGTCGTCCAGCGCCTGGATATCGATCAGATGGGCCGGCTCGGCGAAGCGGAGTTTCATCATGGGGATGAGGCTGTGCCCGCCGGCGAGAACCCTGCCATCGTCCCCATACCGTTCGAGCAACGCCAGTGCTTCATCGACCGATGAAGGTCGATGATATTCGAAGTTTCCTGGAATCACGGCCTCCCTCCTCGGCGTTGGCGCCTTTTCTTGGCGCTCGTGTCTTGTCTGGTGAGTTACCGCAATGGTATCCCAAGGCGGGCGCCGAGGCTACCCGAAATAGACGAACGGTCCCCTGCCGAGATGGTCCTCGGCGAGGCATCGAGCGATTCCTGACTCATCCCCTTCTCTTCGGCGAGAGTTGGCCGTATTTCCGCTGCGAGATAGCTATGCTCAGCGTCAAGGAGGGTTATTGACCGGCGTGGAATTTATCTCGCACGCCAAGTCCATAGACGGCTTTCGTCCGCTGCCGGATCGTCGTCGAGCGCCCGGATGCGCCGTCGGAACACCGTGCCAACCGTGGCTTGAAGCACGGCCTTCATGGGGCGCCGCCCGTGGTTCGCCGCCCGGCGCAGGGAACAAACGGGTGCCGTGAGATGGCGCGCCCTGCAGGATTCGAACCTGCGACCTGCGGCTTAGAAGGCCGCTGCTCTATCC